>CAZJIO010000021.1:20952-22620 GCA_964546035.1 uncultured Eubacteriales bacterium
TTAACACCATTAGAATGAAGCTTATATTTGCCTTCATGATTCCAGTCATATTAATCGTACTATTAGGTATTATTACATATTCAAAAGCCTCGGCGGTTATTATTAAGAATTATAAATCAGCAGCTCATCAGACTGTTGTTGCAAACGGTAACTATATTAATTTAATTTTTGATAGTATAGAAGCAAAATCTACTCAAATTATAAGCAATGTCAATATCAGGAAGTACTATGTTGGCGGTTATGAAAAGGGTAGTCTTGATGAATACAATGCATATACCAGTGCATATGAGGATTTATTGGCAACAGTTGGATCAGATAAGTTTATATTTTCTATTAATATTCTTTCTGATAGCAATACCCCTATCTCTACGGGTGGGAATTTTACAACTGATCAATATGAAGATTTTTTGAATTCTCCAGAAGTACTCGCATTAGATGCAAGTGGTGATAAAAAAATATGGTTAGGTTACCATAGCTATTTGGATGATGCCTTAAGTATTGCGCCAGAAAAGTATGCTGTGACATTAATAAGATATTATTATAGCTTATCCTCTAAGAAAATTGGCTATGTCATGCTTGATATTAAAAGGGAAGCCATTCAAAAGGTATTAGATAGTGTGGATTTTGGAGCACAGAGCAATGTTACTTTTGTAACAAAGGATGGTAGGGTACTGGATAAGACGCCAGCGACGGTCGGATCCATAAATACAAAGGGTCATGACATTACAAAAGAAGCTTTCTATCTGGACATGTTAGCTGCAGAAGTATCAGATGGAACAAAAACCGTTGACTTAAATGGCGAAAAATTTATGTTTGTGTTTAGTAAAATTGGAGATACAGGTAGCGCAATATATACACTTATTCCAGAAGCTACAATCATCAATCAAGTAAAGGATATCAAAATCATAACCCTAGTCATCGTTATTGCTGTTGTAATCATTTCGCTTTTTATCGGTTTGCTTATTTCAGGAAAAATGAGTAAAACAATTCATAATATCGTTGGCTGTGTTGAAAAGGCAGCTAGAGGGGATTTAACAGTAAAACTTAATAATAGACATAAAGATGAATTTGGAATACTTGAGACTAGTATAGACTTTATGATCACAAGTATGAAAGGACTGATTCAAAAAACCGTTCAAGTTTCTGAAACTATGAGAAATTCTGCACTAGACGTGGGTAACACGGCAGAAATACTAGTTGAATCTTCAAAAGGTATTGCAGCTTCCTTTGATGAGATTGATAAAGGATCTATGCAACAAGCAAGCGAAGCTGAAAATTGTCTCGAAGAGATGGACGATTTGTCAAAAAGAATTGGTAATGTTTATGAAAGCAATGTAGAAATGGAAAATATTGCAGGTTGTACAAAAGAGATCGTAAAAAATGGTATGAGTACAGTTTACATATTGGAAGAGAAAGTTAAAGATACCTCGGATATCACTAAAATTATTATAAAAGAAATCAATAATCTGAAAAAAGAATCCAGTACTATTGTAGAAATCATATCTGTCATTAATGATGTGGCCAATCAAACTAATTTATTATCTTTAAATGCTTCAATAGAAGCGGCAAGAGCGGGTCAAGCAGGCAAGGGTTTTGCGGTCGTAGCCGAAGAAATAAGAAAGCTAGCTGAACAATCATCACTCGCTGCAAATAAGGTTAAAAAAGGTT
>CAZJIO010000021.1:22635-23429 GCA_964546035.1 uncultured Eubacteriales bacterium
GTTTAGATACTATGGGGTCATTAACAAGTGAAATGGTTGAGACTGCAGGTAGAGCTGATAAAGTCGTAAAGTCACAGGAAATTGCGCTCTCAGATACAGTTTTTACCTTTAGAAATATCGATTCCCAGGTGGATAGTTTGATCAAATATATAGATATCATTTCCGACGGCATCAGTACAATAGAATCTGTAAAAAGCAGTACACTAGGATCGATAGAGACCATTTCATCTGTTATTGAAGAGTCTACAGCTGTATCGGGTGAAATCAATGAAACTGCTAAAAGACAATTGGTATTAGCTGAGAAATTAAAAGAAGCCACAAATCTATTGCAAGATGATTCTAGGATATTAGATGAAGCTGTAAAAATATTTATTGTATAAACATATAAGACTTGTTATGGAAACTTTAATTAGTAGATCCAGACTTGAATAAATGCAAAAAACCTACCACTCCCCCAGGTATGTTTTTTGCCAAGTATAAGTATTTGAGAGTTATTTGACGGTATTTGTTTCGATACCAATTATTGCAGTCACTTTCGTTCCTATGCCCAGGGTACTTTGAATGGTAAGACCAAAATTTTCACCATATCTTATTTTGATTCGTCGATGGACATTTTTAAGTCCGATACTACTAAAGAGTTGGTTCTCATCATTAAGGTACCCATTTAAGTTGTCAACTTGTTCTTGGGACATTCCCACACCATTATCAGTAACTTCGAAACACAGAGTGGACTTATCCTTCTTGACAGCAGTTACAACAATCTTGCCCCCAGTACGAAGACTTCTCATTCCATG
>CAZJIO010000021.1:23449-36105 GCA_964546035.1 uncultured Eubacteriales bacterium
AATGGGCTGTAAGATAAGCTTAATCATGGTTATGGCATATAGATTTGGATCGATGTCAATTTCAATGGTATAGAGTGTATTAAAGCGAATGGCCTGTAAAGATATGTACTTTTCAAGGCTGTCCAGTTCATCTTTTAGCGAGACTTCAGCATTACTTTTACTAATACCATATCGAAGGATTGTTCCTAAATTTGAAGCCATCTCGGCGGTGGTATCATCATTATTGATGGTTGCCATCATACTTATAGATTCTAAAGTGTTATATAGAAAATGTGGATTTATTTGTTCCTGCAGCATCAGTAATTCTAAATGACTTTTTTTAATCTGTTCGAGGTATACTTCTTGAATTAAGCTGTTGATTTTACTAATCATGGAGTTAAAGGATTTTGATAAAATACCAATTTCATCATTGCTTTGAATTTTAATTCTAGCATTAAAATCTCCCGTCTCAGCTAACCTCATTAAGGTCACTAGTTTTTTTAGTGGTGAAAGAATCTGAGAAGTGACGACGACAAGGAGTAATAATGTTATGCTAATAAGGATGATATCTAATAATATGGTAGATTGCTGCATGGCTTTTAACTCTTCATACAGTTCATGAGTAGGAATTAAGCTAATAATTCGCCAATCACTGTAATTTGAAAGCACAGAGGAAGCAAATACTTCTTCTTCATCAATAATGAGCGTTTGTGACTTCTCAGTGTTGTTCCAATTTATGTTTGTTAATTCAGCTGAAGCATTAGTAGTGAGGTTTTGTTCTTGGGTATCATAGACCGTATAAGCATCGTGTAAAATAATAATCCGAGTTCCATTGGTTAATTTCATATTCTCACAGATACTTCTGAAGTAATTGATTTGGGTATTTACCAGAAGCACACCAATGACTTTACTGAATTCTAGATGAACGATGCCTCTGGAAACGCCAAAAACATAAACAGGATCCTTATTGTTTGCTAAATAAGGCAGCTCATAAGTATCAATGATAACCGGCCTTCCAAAGGCTTCAGCACTTTCTTGAAACCAGGGAATATCTATAGGATTCATGACCTTAAATATTGGGGTTTTTACTTTGAAATCACCAGAGCCACTTAAGTTGAAAACAAAACAGGAGTCAATACTTTTTTTATAGGTTAGGATTTCTTCAAACATTTGCTCGTTCATTTTTTGAAATTGAATCGATGCAATATTCGTTTCGTTGTAATTATTCAGTGCTTTTAAATAAGTGGAGTCATTTTGTTTGAAGGTAAGAGGGATTTTAGAAATATTAACGATGTCTGCAAGGTAGTCATCAATCTTACTGACTGCTTGACTATTGATCTGGTGGACTGTATTATTTGTAGAGTTTTTGATTTCAGCGGTAAACGCTCTAAAATTTACATAAGAATGGATTGTGAAAACTAAAAATACGAGAATTATAATACAAGATAAACGAAAAAATATGGGTGTATCACGAAATTTTTTATAAGGTGATCTTCTCAATATTATAATTCACATCCTCTTCTCAGACTTATACTAATGTTATTGTACAAAAAAGAAGTTGTAATGGCAAGTACTATCCAATATAATTAAACTAGTAATGTCCTATAGGAGGTTCAAGTATGAGAATTTTTTTAGTGGACGATGATGAAATCATTCGAAAAGGAATGCGCAAAATAATAGAAAGTAGTAATCTAGAGTACACAGTAGTAGGCGAGGCATCAGACGGGGAACTGGCTCTAGAAAACATGAAGAATTGTGAAAAAGTGGATCTGATCATAACGGATATTCGCATGCCGATTATGGATGGTATGGAGTTGATAAAAAGGATTCGTGAGATAGATCAAATTACTAAAATCATAGTTGTAAGCGGGTTTGATGATTTCAGCTACGTGAGAAATGCATTTATGGATGGTGCTGTTGACTATTTATTAAAGCCAATCAATAAAAATGATTTTTTAGCACTACTTAAAAAAATTTCAGAATCCATCTTACAAGAAACAAACGATGCATCCTATAGGAAAGAGAGTCACGGATTAGTCTTAGCAAAAACCCTCAATAAATTATTTCAATCCACACCAGAAACTGTAATGGATGACGTATTAAATCTTCGTAAGATTAATTTGGATTTAGACGCGAAGTATGCTGTAATGATATCGAGTATAGATAATTATTATAAACAGAAATTTGACCGCCTAGAGTATGAGGAAAAGCTACAGCAGCTACTTTTACATTTGGAAATTAAATTTAGTAATCGTATAGATTATCGAGTTTTGCAATATATCAATAATATTGATATTGTTTCCTTTGTTTTTGCTTCAAGTACACTAGATGCAGGTGCAATATCAGAAGAATTTTACTTGGAACTTAAGGCAGGTTTGATGGATGATACATCCTATACTATGGGAGTTAGTCAAGTATTTGCTGGCATTGAAAATGCCCCCATGGCATACCTTCAAGCTACTGAAGCAGTGAATGCTAGATTTTATTCTGGTCGTGATCATCGCATTGAGTATCATACAATACAAGACAAATGTATTGATATGAATTATGATGTTGATAGTAAAGCATCGATGCTCGTTCATTATATAGAACTTTGTCAATATGCTAATGCAAAACAAGTTGTAGAACAGATCTTTTTGGATATGAGTTTTCTGAAACCCAATAAATTCAAAAAATATATCCACGAAATTATTGAAATTCTGATTCTTAGGGTGAAGGATTTTCAAGAAGCACTCTTGTGTTACGACCATGAGTATAAATTTAATGTTGAGTATACCAATACTTATAATGAACTAAAAGCTTATATGAACTCAATCATGCAAAATGCGACGCTTTTTATTAGAAATGAACGTGAAAAAAGAAGTAAAAAAAGAATGGAGATGGCGAAAACATATATTGAGGAGCACTATATGGAAGCTATTACATTAAATAATGTTGCCGATTATATTGAGCTCAACGCCTCTTACTTTAGCAATTTATTTAAGACAGAAGTTGGTATCAATTTTTCAGAATATCTATTAGATACAAGAATGAACAAAGCCAAGATACTTTTAAGAAATCCTAAAATTAAAATTTATGAAATAGGCAACATGGTAGGATATGAGGACGCAGTTTCCTTTGGAAGAGCTTTTAAAAAGAAGATTGGAATGTCTCCGAAGGAATACCGAAATACTGTATATTAGAAATTGAAATATGAATATATTACAAAGAAAACAGACTATAGTTCGCTATGGTTTGTTTTTTTTCACAATAAGTGTATACAAATACAAAGTGATGCCATTTATTCGGAAAAAATCTTATGTTAAGATAGTATGTACTTAATTAATGGAAAATGGAGGTATACAAATGCTAATAAGAAGGATGGCGAAATGTGCGTTTGTTATTTTACTCATCACATTATGCGTTTCTTGCACAAAAAAAGGAGACAAAGATGAACAATTGGTATCAACGGAATTCAATGAGATTGCAGAAATAAAAAATTACATCTATCAACTGGAAGAAAAGTATTTAATGCTTGATGATTTTGAATCGTATACGAAAGATGATATGTTGCCAGAAGTGTATATGAGCAATACAAATGGTGGAACAATGGCGTTGACATTGGAAAAGGAGAACAAAGTCCAAGGTATGAATGCGATGAAGGTGATATACGACTATAAAAGTGCTGGATATGCTGGAATTGTAAAGGATTCACCAGGATTAAATCTTAGCTCATTTGATGGTATTTGTTTATGGTGTGATATGGATGGATCTAAAAACACTTTTACAGTTCAGATAATGGATGCAGATGGCGTGACGTGGGAGAGCATAGGTTATTTAGATTCAAAGGGAGGAAAGGATGTTTATGTGCCATTTGAATCATTTGCTGCACCAACCTGGGATACTGAAGCAAGAGGTGCCTTTGATAAGTCAATAACAATTGAAAGAATTGCCTTTTATACCAATCAAATAGAAGATAGAGTGAAAGGCGAACTCTTTATAGATGCCGTTAGAGGTGCTGTTTTTAACGATCAGTTAAACAAAGCAAAAGTTGAAATCCTAACGGAAGTAGCAGAACCGATTACTGGATTTCCGTATCAAATTACAGGGACAGCTTCAGGTGTTCAATTCATTACATTGTCTTTCGGTGATGCACGTGTAAATGTACCGGTCATTGATAACCGTTGGTCTTATGCAATAACCGAAAATGACAGAGTGTATCAAGAAAAAGATATTGACTTATTGGCTGAGATTACTTACTTGGATGGAACAGTTATAGCTGAATCATTGAAACAAAAGATTTTCTTTGACGTAGAGGGACAATTCAATATTCCGGAAGAGGTCTTTGAAAATACCAATTTAGCAAAGCCCATGAATATAACCGTATCTTCAACTGAAAGTGAGGAGCATAAGAGTTCGTATGTGGCAGATTCGGATAATAAAACAAGGTGGTCTTCGGTATACGAAGACCAACAATTTCTTGTTGTAGATCTAGAAAAAGAAACAACATTTAACTACATATTACTCCAATGGGAAGCAGCCTATTCAACGCAATATGAGATTTTAGGTTCTAATGATTCTGAAAACTGGGAGCTTTTATATCAACAAAATAATTGCGAAGGAGGAAATGAATTAATTGATTTATCTGAAAGTCATGCAAGATACATTAAACTCGATATGAAGACTAGGGCTACTATATATGGCAACTCTCTTTATGAATTTGGTATTTATGTTGAAAAGCCAGAAATGCCAGTCAACGAGGATGCAGTAGATCCAGTCATACATAGCCAAGGTAAGGAATTGCTGTCACCCTCCTTAATCAAAGGTGAGATTGCTGTGATGGATTTTATTAATCAAATAAGTGGGCAGTATACGGTAATGGGTATGCATAACAGAGAACCTAATGCTGAGCCTACAAAGCAAACTGAACGGGTATGGGCAAGGACTGGTGTATATCCAGGCTTGTGGAGTGGAGACTTTCTATTTTCAGAACCAGATATTGAAAATAGGTGGAAGATGATTGAAGAATGCAAAACTCAGTGGGAGCAAGGCGCAATTGTCCAACTGATGCTTCATGTAACAGCGCCGAATCAAGAAGAAATAGGAGATTGGGAAGGCGGCGTAAAATGTGAATTAACGGATGAAGAGTGGACGGCGTTGATTACAGATGGCGGTGAGCTTAACAAACTATGGAAAAGCCGACTAGACACATATTGCGAATATTTAGCATATTTGAAAGATCATGAGGTTACGGTATTATTCAGGCCATTCCATGAAATGAATCAAAGTTTGTTTTGGTGGGGTGGTAGAGCAGGTGAGAATGGAACTGCGGCGTTGTATCGCTTAACAAGAAATTATATCGAAGACGTAAAAGGATTAGATAACATTATATGGGTATGGAATATGCAGGATTTGGATTATAATTGGGTAGCCTATAACCCAGGTGATGATTATTGGGATATTTTTTCTGTTGATTTTTATAATGGGGATGGGTTTACTCAAAAGAAGTACGAAACTGCCTTAAGTGTAGCAGGTGATAAACCAATAGCAATTGGTGAATGTGATGTGCTTCCATCACCTGAAAAATTATTAGAACAGCCAAAATGGGTTTTTTGTATGAGCTGGGCTGAACTTACTTTCGAGAAGAATTCCAGCGAAGCAATTCAAAATCTATATTGGGCAAAAAATACATTTGTAAAAGAGGAATTACCTAAATTTAAATAAAATGAAGGTTGGCATTTAGCAAACAAAATATTGTATATAAATACAAATAGAAGTCATTTTAAATATCTAACTTATGCAGTAAAATAATAACAAGAGTTGCAACTTGATTAGCGAATAACACAACAAATATAGGGAGGAATTTTTATAATGAAAAAATTCATAGCACTTTTATTAATAGTCGCTGTATCCGTGTCTTTATTGGCTGGATGTGGAAAGAAAACAGAAGACACTGTTAAACAAACAGAGGGTACCCAAGCAGCAGATGGGACGACAGAAGCAGTTACTGAACCAGAGACTGGTTTAAGTGGGAAAATTGTCGTTGCAAGTAACCGTACAGATTTAGAAAATGATCTTAAGGGATATGCCGATTCATTCATGGCACTTAATCCTGATGCGACTGTAGAATTTGAAACAATCAAAGATTATGATTCAGTAGTTGCAACTAGAATAGCAGGTGGAGAGGCTCCAGACCTATTTTATGTAGTAGATCCCATTAACTCAAGTACATATAAGGATTACTTCTTACCAATTGATGATTTAGCTTATACTGCAGATGATATTCTTTTCTATGAAAATGGCAGAGGCGATGATGGTGCATTATATGTTCTTCCACTAACGGTTGGTTATGCAGGCATGATTTATAATAAGCAAGCATTTAAAACTGCTGGCATTGAAGCGATTCCTACTACTGTAGAAGAATTCTGGGTAGTTAGTGATAAATTAGCTGCTGCTGGTATTACACCTGTTGGGACTTCTTTTAAAGATGTTTGGCCGATTTATCCATGGTGTGGTTGGAGTGAAGTTAATGTAGCAGCTGGTGATGTTCTTGGACAACACAAATATCCAGATCAGGATGAAATTTATGATGAAACAATGTTAAACTCTATGGGAATTATTAGAGATTTATATGGTAAAGGTTACTTAGAAAAAGACGTTTTATCTGCAAACTGGGATCAATTCAAATTGGATTTTTCACAAGCTAAGGTAGCAATGTTCTATTCAGAAACTTGGTTACCAGCACAGTTCGTTGAGCTTGGTGCAAAAAAAGAAGATATCGGTATGTTCCCGTTCCCAGGCTCTAAAAACATTAAATCTGGTGCTGGAAAACAATGGGGTGTTTCAAAAACGACAGAATCTCCAGAACTTGCAAAAGCATTTTTGTCGTATATGTTAGATAACCCAACTGCAGTGGCAGATATTCCTTCTAATTTAAATCTTACAGTTACTGATCCATTTGTAGCTGAATTACTTTCATATGGTATTAAACCACTATCAGAAGTTAAAGGTGATGCAAGATTGAGCCAACTTATCAATGAAATCGAATTAGATGGCCAAGCATTCTTACTTACATATGTTATGGAACAAGACGATGCAAAAGCACAAGCTTTAGTGGACGAATGGAATAAAAAATGGGCAGAAGCTCGTAAGGCTCTTGCTGAATAATATCATATAGAAGAAAGTTTAATTGTTTGATGCTACAACAGTACTGGCATTGCTCGTACTGTTGTAGGGTTAAAAAAAGTAGTCAGAATGGAGGTTGGCATGAAGAGTAAAGATGACAGAATTATAATTGTGTGTTTTCTTATAATACCTATCATATCCTTGATATTATTTTCTTATTATCCACTGATAAAACTTGTTCAGATCAGTTTTACAAGTTGGAATGGTATGTCTCCAAAGATGGAATATGTTGGCTTAGAGAATTACCAAGCTGTTTTTTCACAAAAAGAGCTGTTTACAGTATTTGGTAATAACATGGCTTATGTTGTTACCGCGGTATTACAACAATTTGTCGGATTATTTCTAGCCATCTTGTTAAACAGCAACATTAAAATTAAAAAAACATTCAGAGCAATATTATTCATGCCATATATTATCAATGGTGTAGCAGTTGCTTTTATGTTCAATTATATGTATGATTTTTTGAATTCTCCAATTAACATGGTCTTGAATTCAATAGGGTTAGAACCCATTCACTTTTTCAGTGATCGTTATTCATCTAACTTTGCATTGGCATTTATCAGTTTTTGGAAATATGTTGGCTTTACAATGGTCATCTATCTAGCTGCACTACAGTCAATATCTAATGAAATTTATGAAGCCGCTAGGGTTGATGGGGCAAGTTTCATTCAGACAATACGCTTTATCACTTTTCCAAATATTAAAAAGGTATTTCAAATATCCCTTTTGCTTAGTTTTAATGGTGCACTGCAGGTATATTTTGAACCGTTCTTAATTACAAAAGGTGGTCCTAATGGTAGAACGGCTACATTCATTACCAAATCACTCAATTTAGCTTTTGATTATGGTAAGTACGGTAAAGCAGCAGCCATGGGAGTTATTCTGTTAGTCATCATCATCATTATTGTACTGATTCAGAAGATGTTCTTGAAAGAAGGTGATGCATAATGAAAAAATTACATACAGCAGATGGGAGCTCTACTTTCGTAATTAGTTCTGTATTAGGTAAATTTGGTGCTTATTTGATATTGCTATGCGGCGTGTTTCTTGTATTTGCGCCACTTTTTATTTTGCTAAATGTATCGGTAAAAGGGAATACAGAGTATTTAATGAATGGTGTTTATTCTTTACCGGAAAATATTTTTAATTTTAAGAATTATATCAAGGCGTTTTATGAAGGTAAGTTCGCAGTAGGATTCTGGAATACATTCCTACTTATCGTATTTAGTGTTCCAATCGCATTATTACTTGGTACCATGGTAGCTTATGCACTCGGCAGATTTACTTTTAAGTTGAAGAAGTTCTTATTTGCAGCCTTTTTGATACCAACATTTATCCCCGGTATGACAGTTACTATTGCAACATTTACGATTATTAAAACATTGGGCGTATATAATTCCATGCTTGCAGGAATTATTTTATACATAGGCACAGATATCATGCAAATTTACATTTTTTTGCAGTTTATCAATCAGATACCCATTGCGCTAGACGAAAGTGCTCGAATTGATGGCGCATCCAAATTTAGGATATACTGGTCCATTATTTTGCCACAGCTGAAACCAGCGATTGCGACGACTTTTATTTTGAAGGTTTTAAGTATTTATAATGACTTTTTTACGCCATATATGTATATGCCTAAAATCAAGACTGCTGCGACATCACTTAATTCATTCGCAGGAGATCGGATGGCAGACTGGCCACTTATGTCTGCGGCGATTATATTCATAGCTATACCGACAATCCTTGTGTACATATTCATGCAAAAATTCATCATCAGTGGTGTAACGGATGGTGCAGTTAAGTAAAATGATGTAAAATAATCAGGAGACCCATATGTGGATCCCCTGATATTTTTTTAATAATTCAGAAAGGAATATTATGATAAAACAACAATTGCTCAATAAAGAATGGAAAATGAGAAATACCAAGGATGATACATATATACCGGCTCTTGTTCCAGGTTCTGTGTACAAAGATTTGTTAGATAATAAAAAAATGGAAAACCCATTTTGGAAAGATAATGAAAAATCTGCAATGGATTTAATGAAAAATGATTACGAGTATGTGACGTCTTTTACACCAGATCCAATGCTCTTTGAATGCCAGAAAATCGAATTGGTTTTTGAAGGAATTGATACAATAGCTGACGTTTATTTAAATGATACACAGATTGGGTCAACCGAAAATATGCATCGCACATGGGAATTTGATATTAAAAGCTTACTTAGCAAAGGTGAAAATAATCTTAAGATTATATTGCATTCACCCATAGAATATATCAGAAGTGAATATGAAAAGTGCCAGGCAGATGGTTCTGAAGAAGCCATGATTGGTTTTCCACTTATTAGAAAGGCGCATTATATGTTTGGTTGGGATTGGGGTCCACACTTACCAGATGCAGGCATATGGCGGAATGTAAAACTAGTAGGCAGTGATATAGCTAAGATAGATAGTGTCTATATTAAACAAGTGCACCAAGAGGGAAAGGTGACATTGAAATTAGCTGTGGAGGAAATGCTCTACGACCAGGCAACAACTTTTTACAATGTGGAAATCATTTCACCAGATGGGGTAAAAACTGTTTATGTGGGGTCACCTGTTGAAATAAAAATCGATAAGGCTAAATTATGGTGGCCAAATGGATATGGTGAACAAAACTTATATCTGATTGCTGTAATACAATGTTCAGAAGGCATTGAAACCGATCGATGGGAACGACGCATTGGGTTGAGAACTATGACGATGCATGTTGAAAAGGATAGCTGGGGGACATGCTTTGCTCACAGAGTCAATGACATAGATTGCTTTGCAATGGGAGCAGATTATATTCCAGAAGATAACCTAGTTGGTAGGGTTACAAAAGAGTCAACTTATCAATTACTTCTACAATGTAAAAGTGCTAATTTTAATACCATTCGTGTATGGGGTGGTGGTTATTACCCCGATGATTGGTTCTATGATATTTGTGACGAATTGGGGTTTATGGTATGGCAAGACTTTATGTTCGCCTGCGCAGTATATGAATTGACAGAAGAATTTGAAGAAAATATTGTGCAAGAAATTAAAGAAAATATAAAGAGAATCAGAAATCATGCATGTCTTAGTCTCTGGTGTGGTAATAATGAGATGGAGATGTTTGTTAATGGTGGTCTCTGGGTGACTAGACCTTCCCAAAAAGCAGATTATATTAAAATGTATGAATATGTCATTCCTAAAATCGTTAAGGAATTTGATCCGGAAACTTTTTACTGGCCAGCTAGCCCATCATCAGGAGGTTCCTTTGATGCACCAAATGACTTCAATAGAGGTGATGTGCATTATTGGGATGTATGGCATAACAATAATCCTTTTTCAGATTTCAGAAAATATTTTTTCAGGTACCTATCCGAATTTGGTTTCCAATCATTTCCAAGCTTAAGAACGATAGAGACCTTCACTGATGATCCAAAAGACTTAAATATTTTTTCTTATATTATGGAAAAACACCAAAGAAATAAAAGTGCAAACGGTAAAATCATGAATTATTTGCAGCAAACATTTTTATACCCATCAGGATTTAGTACACTTATTTTCGCGTCTCAATTGCTTCAAGCAGAAGCTATACGCTATGGCGTTGAACATTTTAGACGCAACAGAGGTAGGTGTATGGGTGCGGTTTATTGGCAATTAAATGATTGCTGGCCAGTTACTTCCTGGTCATCCATTGACTATTGTGGGAGATGGAAAGCGTTACACTACTATGCAAAACGATTCTTTGCGCCACTTATGATTTCTTGTTCAGAAGAAGGGATGATGACGCAGAATACAAATATTAATTCTGAAGAGTTTAACATTGAAAAGTCTATTCAACTTTGTGTAGCGAATGAAACAAGAAATGATGAAAAGGTGATAGTACATTGGGCGCTTAGAAGCAATACAGGCAGTATCCTTGAAGAAGGCAAGCAATACATAGAAGTTCTGGAGTTAAGCAGTCAATGGTTAGAGAAGGTGTATTTTGAAGATGTGGATATCTTCAATCAGTATGTAAGTTATGAGTTGTCTAGAGATGGGGTGAATATTTCTAGCGGAACAGTCATATTTTCTCTGCCTAAATATTTTAACTATTGCAATCCGGAATTAACTTATGAGATTTTAGGCGATGAAATCACGGTTACATCACTGGCTTATGCCAAAAGTGTTGAAATACTCAATAAAGAAGAAAATCTGATTCTTTCTGATAATTATTTCGATATAAATGCAGGAAGTAAGAAAATAAAAATAATTAATGGGAAGCCAGATGAACTTCGTTTAAGAAGTGTTTATGACATAAAGTAGTCAAAGAAAGGTACATTCTGTTAATACCACCAGATACAAGGAGAAGCAAAATGACGTGGGATGAGTTTTATGGCGAATATGCTTTAAATGAAAAAAAAGATAAGGTTGAAAAATTTAAAAGATTAAACGAATTTGTAAAAAAAGGAGAGACTTTGCTAGTGGGTTCTTCCTTAATGGAAGGATTTCCAATCCATGAGTTTCTACAAAATTGTGGTGTAAAGAAGGTTGTCTACAACCGTGCAATTGGAGGTTATACCACATCAGAGTTAATGGAAGTTATGAATTTTTGTATTTATGATTTAGAACCAGCAAAGATATTTATCAATATTGGGTCAAATGATCTTTCTTGTGAGGGGTATACGCTGGAGGGCTTGCTCAATAATTATGCCTATATATTAGAAGAGATTAAGCACAGATTTGTGGATATTAAAATATATGTTATGGCTTATTATCCTATTAATGATATGGATGATTTTAATGGGAAATCAGATAAAAGTTGGTTTGTATTGAGGAATAATGTCACTATTTCAAAGGCAAATGAAGCAATAAAGAAATTAGCATTCCTTAAAGGCTGTAAATATATAGATCTTAACGATGGATTAACTAATGTACACCAACAATTGAAAAAGGAATTTACTATTGAAGGGTTACATATGTATGCGAATGGATATAAAAAAGTTTTTGATGAAATGTTACCCTATCTTCTTGAGTGATAAAATTAGCAATATCTATTAATTAAAGTAGTAAGGAGTACCAGTGATCATTGCAATAATATTAATTAAACAATTAATCGGTATGTTTATTTTTATGGGAATCGGATATGTGTTATTTAAGAAAAAAATGGTATCTGTAATTGGAAGTAAAGAACTGAGCAGCATGCTATTATATATCATTTTACCCAGTGTCATTATCAGATCCTATTATGTGGAGCTAACATCAGAGCGGCTAAAAGGGCTAGTTATTTCTTTTTCACTATCAATCCTTGCATTATTTCTATCGATATTGATTGCAAGAATTATATTTGGAAACCGAAATAAGATTGAAAATTTTGGAGTCTCTTTTTCTAATGCGGGGTTTATGGGTATCCCCCTTATAAGTGCTGTGTTGGGTAGTAAGACAGTGTTTTATGTTTCCTCATTTGTGGCACTTTTAAATCTGTTACAGTGGACATATGGTGTTGCTGTTATGACGGAACG
>CAZJIO010000021.1:36115-36346 GCA_964546035.1 uncultured Eubacteriales bacterium
TGATTGTATAAAGAAAGATAAAATAATTAAGAATCCAATTCTGATAAGCATGGGAATTGGGTTGCTACTTTTCTTTACACAATTACCCTTACCAGATGTGATTTTAAATTCGTTAAGCGCGATTAATAATATGAATGCGCCAGTGGCAATGATCCTCTTAGGAATCTATCTGGCTCAGACGGATATCAAGACTATTTTCACAGATTTTAGCTTATATATTAGTACGCTTGT
>CAZJIO010000021.1:36361-44129 GCA_964546035.1 uncultured Eubacteriales bacterium
ACGCTTGTACGTTTGGTTGTGATTCCGATTATTACCATCCTTGTACTAATGCTTGTGCCTTCACAATATAAAATAATTAAACTAGTGATTATTATTGCAGCATGTGCTCCGATAGGTTCTAATGTAGCGATATTCGCACAAATGAATGGATTAGATTATACAAAGGCTGTTAAACTGGTTTGTTTAAGCACAATATGTTCTATCTTGACTATGCCCTGCATCTTACTCTTGGCAGAATATTTTTGGAGGTAAATGAACCAACTGATTATTACACGCCTCAATTGAAAGAGCCGCAAATTTTTTTGGATTAGGTAGTGAATGTATTATACCACTCGAGGTAAATGAAGCTGAGCAATTATATACGAATAGTTTAAAATCGATCTGCCCTACACCACCCATATGGATTTGGTAGAATACCGCCTAGGGAGTAGCCTGTCAAGCTGCTCACTAGGCGGGTTTTTATATCTTATTATCAATGTCTGCAACAATTTATTATGAACTGCAATATTTGGCAAAGCTAATCGTCTTATAGTATCAATTGATGAATAACACCCATTAACAGAATATTAAAGACGAAAGGAGCCACAAATATGAAAGCAGTCATATGTACAAAATATGGAAACCCAGATGTCCTTGAACTCAGAGAGGTTGAAAAGCCAGTACCTAAAACCGATGAGGTTTTAATTAAGATAGTTGCAACGGCTGTGACGGCAAGTGACTGTATTATGCGCAGGTTTGAGATGCCAGGTAATCCTCAGTTTCCACAGAAGCAGTTGATGGAACTAGCTATGAAACTAGCAATCGGTGTAAAGGGTCCAAGGAATCCGATTTTAGGTATGGTATTATCAGGTGAAATTCAAGGCGTTGGAAGTGAAGTTACAGGACTCAAAAAAGGTGATCAAGTTTATGGTTTTGCTGGAAACAGTCGTGGTGGATATGCAGAATATAAGTGTATGAACATCAAAGAGATAGCAAAGGGCGGGCTAGCACTTAAGCCTTCTAACATTTCTCATGAAGAAGCGGCAGCGATTACATATGGTGGTATATTGGCATCCCATTTTATGAAAGATGCGCATATTAAAAACGGACAAAAGGTGCTCATATATGGCGCCTCTGGAGCAATTGGTACAATAGCAGTCCAACTCGCTAAATCCTACGGGGCAACCGTTACGGGTGTGTGTAGCTCAACGAATATGGAACTAGTGAAATCATTAGGAGCCATTGAGGTCATTGACTATACGGATAATGAGGCAACAAAATTACTAGGTACTTATGACTTCATTTTAGATGCTGTTGGCAAAAACAAAGAATCAGCATTAAAGATGTTGTGTCAAAATGCATTGAATCCAGACGGAAAGTATATATCTGTTGACGATAGTTTACTAAAACAAAATGCTTCATATTTTATAGAACTCAATAAGTTCATAGAGTCTGGCGAATTGAAGGCTGTCATTGATCGAAGGTTCTCATTGGAAAACATAAGAGAAGCACATCATTATGTTGATCAAGGGCATAAAAAAGGTAATGTTGTTATAAATGTAGTATAATTGATCAATAACGTAAGTTGCGTGTTAACAAGAAAATTGAGGTACCCTATGAATAATGATGTGTTAGGTCGCTTTTTTGAAGAAAACTATCATGGTTTTAAGCAATATCTTACAAGACGGTATAGCTCCCTCAATGAATATGATGTAGAAGATGTTATCCAACAAACACTGATTAGGATATTGTCAAAAGGAGACAGCTTGATCAATGTCAGATCCTTATCTTCATACATGTATTCAGCACTTTCTAATAACGCAAAAGATTATTTTAAGAAATACAATAGAGTTGAGATTCATGACCAATATAGTGAACACTTTCATACACCGACACGTTCTGTTGAAGAAGAGTTCCTGCTTAAAGAATTAAAAGAGGTCATAAAAAATACATTGTATCAGATGGACGCTAAGCTTAGATATGTTTTTATAGAAACGGAAATAAATGGCCGTTCTTATCTTGATTTAGTGAATGAAACGGGTGAGAAGTTAGGCACATTGCTGTCACGTAAAAATAGAGCTAAGACAAAATTGCAAGATATGTTGTATGACTATCTTGAAATTAGGAGAAATTGATAAACAATAAATCTTTAGGAGGAATAGAATGAAAAAGTATAAGAATTCCGATGAATATGCAAATGAAATGGAAAAGAAGTCAAAGGCTATTCTAAAAGTATCAGGTCTGGGTACATTAGTAGTTGCCATCTTTTTAAGCTTGGGTTTTGGCTTTAAGTTGCTTTGGAATAGGCTGATGCCAGGTATTTTTAACTTAAAGAAAATCACATTTTGGGAAGGTATAGGATTACTTACTCTTGCAAAGCTCATTTTCGGTGGAATCAGTGATATTAACGCCAAGAAGGATTCGCCCACAAGTCATGACGTCAAAGCAGTAGTGAGTGAGGGTTTGCATAAGGAAATGCAAGAAGCATTTAAAAAGGATTATATCAAAAAGTACGGAGATGATGATGTTGAAGAAGCTACAAATAAATCAACGGTTGTTCATAGCGATGAACTGTATGAGCGATGGTGGAAAGAAGATGGAGAGAAGTACTTTGATCAATACTTGGAAGAACAATTAAAATAGAAACCGCTGCCAGATTGAAACAAGCTGGCAGCGGTTTTTTTATTTAATGTTTATCCCAAAATATGGATTAAATGACAAGCATTAGATAATAATATGATTATTCAACAATCATTCAATATGGATAAAAAAGAGGTGACACCATGACAAAACCCCAAGCAATCAGCGTAACAGCACCTGTACAGGAAAATCTCCCAAAAGAAAAGTTTGAGGAACTAGAAACATTTATTAACCAAATGACAACAACAAAAGGTGGCTTAATTGAAATCCTCCACAAAGCACAAGGTATTTTTGGCTACTTGCCAAGGGACGTGCAGCTTTTTGTAGCTAGAAAGCTAGGGATACCCGGCGCAGAAGTATTTGGCGTTGTTAGTTTTTATTCCTATTTTACAACAAAGCCAAGAGGCAAACATACCATCAGTTGCTGCATGGGAACAGCATGTTTTGTTCGAGGGGCAGATCGAATCATTGAAAGACTAAAAGAAAAACTAGCCATTGAATCCAATGAAATCACCGAGGATGGTCTATTCACACTCATAGATGTCCGTTGTATCGGTGCATGTGGTTTAGCGCCTATCATTAAGGTGGACGACAAAGTTTATGGTCGTGTCAAGGAAGAAGAAATAGATTCAATCCTTGAGACCTATAGAAAATTGGAGGTAAATCCTTGAAAATCAAATCAATAGAGGAACTCAGAAAAATTAAATCGGTGTATAGCAACCAAATTAAGCTCAGAACCCAGGAAGACAGCGATGAAGAGGGTATAGAAATACTCGTTGGTATGGCAACTTGTGGCATTTCCTCAGGAGCAAGGGAAACCCTCAACCAATTTTATGAAGTGCTCAAAGAGGAACAGGTGATGAATGCTAAAGTCATATCTGTAGGCTGCGTGGGATATTGTCACGCCGAACCAACCGTACAGGTCAACATAGCAGGTCAAAAACCGGTGCTCTATGGCAATGTCACCAAAGATCAAGTGCAAGAAATTGTGAAGCTTCATTTGAAAGAAGGCAAACCTGTTGAGAGATTAGTTCTGAAAATGGACTTTGAAAGAGCCTAGATTAGGCAGGAGATGACGATGGAAAAAGCAAGAACACACCTATTGGTCTGTGGTGGAACAGGCTGTCTGGCCAGTGAAAGTGAAAAGGTTAAGAAAAATCTAGAATTAATTGTCAAAGCTCGTGGTTATAGCGAGGAAGTCAGCATCGTACAAACCGGCTGCTTTGGATTTTGCGAGCAAGGTCCCATTGTTAAAATTGAACCCGATGATGTTTTCTATGTCAGAGTGAGCCCGAAGGATGCTAAAGAAATTATAGACGAGCACATCATCAAGGGCAGAGTCGTTGAGCGCCTCTTATATAAAGAACCCAGTAGAAATGAAACCATTAAAAAGCAAGAGGATATGCCCTTTTATAAGAAGCAACTTCGTATCGCACTAAGAAACTGTGGTCTTATTAATCCGGAAAATATTTATGAGTATATAGCGCTTGGTGGCTATGAAGCACTTGGAAAAGCCTTAACTGAGCTCAGCAGAGAAGAAGTGCTAGAAGAAGTTAAAAAATCAGGCCTTCGAGGTCGTGGCGGCGGCGGATTTCCTACAGGCACCAAATGGGAAATTACTAAGCAGCAAAACAGTGAGGAGAAGTATATCATTTGTAATGCGGATGAAGGTGACCCAGGTGCCTTTATGGATCGCAGCATCTTAGAAGGAGATCCCCATTCCGTCCTAGAAGCGATGGCCATTGGCGCCTATGTTATTGGGGCGAGCCAAGGTATTATCTATATTCGAGCAGAATATCCTCTTGCCATCGACCGGTTAAATACGGCTATAAAACAGGCTAGAGAATTAGGCTTAATGGGAGAGCAGATTCTTGGCACTGATTTTAAATTTGATATCTCCATTAAATATGGTGCTGGTGCTTTTGTCTGCGGAGAGGAGACAGCGCTGATTCATTCCTGTGAAGGCAAAAGAGGGGAGCCCAATTTTAAACCACCTTATCCTGCAGTAGAAGGGTATTGGGGGAAGCCTACCTGTGTCAACAATGTTGAGACCTTTGCTAATATCCCTCCTATCTTATTAAGAGGCGGCGACTGGTTTGCCTCCATCGGAACAGAAAAAAGCAAAGGCACTAAGGTCTTTGCATTGGCAGGGAAAATAAATAATGTGGGCTTGGTGGAAGTGCCTATGGGCATTACCCTGCGTGAAATCATTTATGACATTGGTGGTGGCATCCAAGGTGGACGAAAATTCAAAGCGGTGCAAACAGGTGGGCCATCAGGCGGTGTACTAACTGAAGAGAACTTAGATATACAACTCGACTATGACAATCTACTGAGCATAGGATCTATGATGGGTTCGGGCGGGATGATCGTCATGGATGAAAAGGACAATATGGTGAATATTGCCAAATTTTATGTGGAATTTACCATGGATGAATCCTGTGGACGCTGTACACCCTGTCGTATTGGGACGAAGAGAATGTATGAAATTCTCAATAAGATTACAAGTAAAAAAGCGACCATGGCAGATCTGGATGCCCTCAAGCAACTCGCCTATATGATTAAGGAAAGCTCTTTATGCGGGCTGGGACAAACAGCACCCAATCCGGTCATCAGCACCATGAAGCATTTTTGGAAGGAATATTTAGCTTTTATCAAGGATGTTGACGCTCCCCAAGGGGAAGGTCGATATGTTCCTAAAAACAAAATCGGTATTCGGTCTTAAGATTAAGAAAGCAGGGTAGAAAAATGGTTGAAGAGAAAAAAATGCTAAACATTATAATAAACGATACAGAATTAACAGTAACAGATGGGATTACAATCCTCGAAGCTGCCCATCAAGTAGGGGTTAAAATACCGACTTTATGCCATTTGGACTTGCATGATCTTAAAATGGTGAATCAAACGGCCTCCTGCCGCGTTTGTATGGTAGAAGCTCCTGGACGAAATAATTTGGTGCCAGCCTGTGTAACAAAGGTTTATGAGGGCATGGAAATAAAAACCAACACCTTAAGGGCCATTACAGCAAGGAGGATGGCGGTGGAATTGCTGCTCTCGAACCACCCCAATGAATGCTTTACCTGTCCGAAAAATCTCCAATGTGAGCTTCAAGCCCTGGCAGCCGAACTAGGTGTAAGGGAAATCAGGTGGGAAGGCGAGCGAATGGACTATCCAAAGGATGTGTCCTCGGATGCCATTGTAAAGGATTCTAATAAATGTATTTATTGTAGGCGATGTGAGACGGCATGTAATCAGGTGCAGACCTGTGGGATTTTATCGGGTATAGGTCGTGGCTTTGATGCTTTTGTCGGGCCCTTTGATAACATCCCCATGGTGGAATCTTCCTGCACTTACTGTGGACAGTGTGTTTCTGTTTGTCCTACGGCAGCTCTGACAGAGGTCAACCACACTGAAAAAGTCTGGGAAGCCTTAAATGACCCAGATAAACATGTGATCGTTCAGACAGCTCCTGCCATACGGGTTGCACTTGGGGAACTTTTTGATATGGAACCGGGGACTATTGTAACGGGTAAGCTGGTTACTGCCTTGAAGCGAATGGGATTTGATAACGTTTTTGATACGGATTTTGGCGCTGATTTAACCATTATGGAAGAGGCGGCAGAAATGATTGATCGGATTAAGAACAATAAAACTCTGCCGATATTAACAAGTTGCTGCCCCGCTTGGGTGAAATTTATTGAGCAACAATTTCCAGAGTTGTTAGAGATTCCATCAACCTGTAAATCGCCTCATATTATGTTTGGAACCATCGTAAAAACTTATTATGCAGAAAAAAACAACCTCGATCCAGATAACATCGTTGTTGTTTCTGTTATGCCGTGTATAGCAAAAAAAGCAGAGGCTAAAAGGCCAGAACTCACAAAGGATGAACAGAATAATGTGGATATTGTCGTCACGACGAGAGAGCTGGCTGCGATGATTAAAGAAGCTGGGTTGGATTTTCAAAGTCTACCAGATAGCGAGTACGATCATCCCCTTGGAGAGACAACGGGTGCATCTGTGATATTTGGCACGACGGGTGGTGTGATTGAGGCAGCACTGCGTACAGCTTCTGAATGGATAACTGGTAAGCCCCTGGAGGATGTAGAATTTCATCAGTTGAGAGGTATGGAGGGGATTCGAGAAGCGCGGGTGCAGATAGGAGATAAAGAGCTCCTCATTGGCATTGCAAGTGGACTCGGAAATGCCCGGGTCATTCTTGAAAATATTAGGGAAGGTAGAACGAAATACGATGCTATAGAGATTATGGCTTGCCCTGGGGGCTGTATTGCAGGTGGAGGGCAACCTTATCACCATGGCAATTATGAGATCATTAAGAAGAGACAGGAGGCCATTTACCAGGAAGATCGCAATAAGAAAGTTCGTAAGTCCCATGAAAATAAGGAGATCTTAGAGCTATATGAAAAATATCTAGGTGAGCCATATGGCGAGCTGGCACATGAATTGTTGCATACCCATTATGAGGAGCGGGAGAGAATATAACAATGAAAATGAAGGAGTCCTGTTAATGACAGAACTTCTTTATTTTTATGCAAAATTTATTGGTATGTGGGTGGATTGAACCCGAGAGAACAGAACTTCATATAATAATAAGGAGAAGTCAGTTCTTAGGAGGTGTTAAAATGGATGACTTTCTGCGCGGCTTGACGGGCCGTGTTGTTTTACCAATTGATCCTACCTATGAAGAAGCAAGACAGAATTACAATAGCGCTATACAACAATATCCTTTGATCATCGTATACTGTAGCAATAAAAAGGATGTGTCAAATGCTGTCAAATGGTCAAGAAGACATCGAGTACCAATTCGCATACGTAACGGCGGGCATAATTATGAAGGGTATTCAAATGGTGATTGCACTTTAATCATTGACGTAAGTGAAATGACTTGTATGGACTTAAATAAAAGTACAAACCAATTATACCTAGAAGGTGGCGTTACCAACATGCAAGTGTATGAATTTATGGCATCAAAAGGTTATCCCTTTCCGGGAGGGACATGCCCTACAGTCGGAGTAGGCGGATATGCCCTAGGAGGTGGGTGGGGACTTTCTTGCCGTTATTTAGGCTTGGGCTGCGACAGTCTAGATGAAATTGAATTGGTAAATTATAAAGGAATGATTAAAAGAGC
>CAZJIO010000022.1:0-27430 GCA_964546035.1 uncultured Eubacteriales bacterium
CCGCTGCTTTGTCTTGGGCAGCTTTAGATATCCGCCCTCCTTGACCACACAGATCTGATTGCTTAGGGTTAGTGTCTTTCGACTCCCTTTCTTGGCATAGCCCGGTGGTTTCGGTCTGCCCCTGTACTTTCCCGGTGATGTTTTATAGTCCTTGGCAGCCTTATAGAAGGATTTCCAGGCCTCGAAGACTTCCTGCATGACCTGCTGGTTGGCTTGCGCAGGCAGGTCGTAATAGGCTTCATGACTTAGCGTCTTAAAGACGTAATCCAACATCCCATAGCTTAGGTAAGGGCTTTCCGGGGTCACCCCACGAAAGCGCGCATTAGCTTCAATACAGGCATTGACCTGGTCGATCACTTCCTTCTCGTTGGCATGGCGCTGGGATACTTCCTTCGACATGCCAGAGAACACCTGTCGGATGTAGAAGTTGGTTGCATTATAAAGGTTGGCCGATTTTCTTGTCATCTCGTCGAAGTAGCCATAGAGTCGGTTCCCTTTTTTTATCCGTATGCTCATCGTCCTGTACACAAGCTTTTCCTCCTCTTTATTCAATCGCTTTCGAACGTATGTTCCCTTTCATTTTACCATGCAATCTGGATCTTGTGAAGAGGAACGGGCATATTTCAACAACTATTTCAACAGGCTTTTAACATATTCTTTTGAAATTCTCTTGGCGTAAACTGCAATGATCAGCACGAGACCGACGCAGAAGACCGCCACCTACGCCCTCACTGTCGTGAGCAATGAAGCTAAGAGGTGGCGGTCTTCTGTGTCCACATGATAAATCTGGTGTTTTGTTTAATCTAGTTTTCTCAAGGCTTTAAAAAAATCCTTTAGCATCTGACTACACGTTTCTTCTAAAACGCCCCATACAACTTCCACCTGATGATTAAACTTTTCAACATTTAGGATATTAATGATGGTACCACCACTTCCAGCTTTAAAGTTAGGGGCACCTATAACCACTTTTGGTATTCTCGATTGAACAATAGCACCCGCACACATAGGACACGGCTCAAGGGTTATGTACATTGTACACGCTTCTAGTCGCCAATCGCCAATGTACTTCGCCGCTTCAGATATTGCCATCAACTCTCCATGAGCCAGTGGATTTTTATCGCAATTTCTTCTGTTGTAACCTCTACCTATGATTTGACCGTCCTTTACAAGGATTGCTCCAATAGGAACTTCTAAAAGATCATAAGCCTTTCTTGCTTCAACAAGGGCTTCCTGCATAAATACTTCATCAACTTGTTTTTTATCTACCTGTTCTTCATCTGTCATCTCTTCGTCTCTTTCTTCCATAGTTTGCAATTCCAAGTTTCTTAACCTATAATGAGAGTATCATTTTTGAGTTAAAAAATCAATGACCATCATAGGCAAAAGGAGCCCCGTATGGAATTTAATGGACTTGTTAAAACATCTCTCGTTGATTACCCAGGTCATCTGGCAGCCACCTTATTTACAGGAGGTTGCAATATGCGATGTCCTTTTTGCCATAACCGACAATTGGTGCTGCTCGAGACTGGATTAGAGCATTTTACCGAAGAATGGGTTTTAGAATTCTTGAAAAAGAAAAGTAACCTCCTAGAAGCAGTCTGCATCACAGGTGGCGAACCTACTCTACAAGCCGATTTACTTGTTTTTCTGAAAAAGTTAAGACAATTAAGATACAAAATCAAATTAGATACCAATGGACTAAATCCAGAAATACTTGCTTGTGCCATTGATGAACATTTAGTAGATTATGTGGCCATGGATATAAAAAACTGCACCGATCAATATGAACAAACATCAGGGGTAAATAGCCTCCCAATCTCTGCCATACGAAAATCCATAGCGCTGCTCATTAAGAGTGACATATCTGTAGAGTTTCGCACCACAGTTGTCCGCGAATTTCATACCCCCGACGATTTGATGCGTATGGCCTATGAGTTGTCTGGGGCTAAAAAATTTGTGCTGCAAAAATATGTTATGAGTCCCAACCAATTATCTTCTCTAGTCTTTACCCCTTATACAAATTCGGAAATGATGCAATTCCAAAAATCCCTAGAACCCTTGTTTGAAATTGTTGAATTGCGGGGTCTCTAAACTCCAGTGATCTCAACAATTGGTCGATATATACATTAGACAACCTCTCTTACCTTACAAGGATGTGAACAGCATGTACAATATATTAGTTATCGACCCCGATCGTTCCAATAGAGCAAAAATCAGAAGATACGTCTCAGAGTCTGAACTAGATTTTCAAGTCATTCATGAAGCTGAGGATATTGACACAGCTCTTGCACACATTGAAACTTCAAGCATTCAGCTCATTGTTGCCGAGCATGACTTACCCAAAATGACAGGTATTCAACTGTTTTACGAATTAAGGGAAACGCATCCTCAAATTAAATTTATACTCTTTACCGACTATCACCGTTTTCATGGCACTCAAGACGCTTTAGCACAAGGGATACTAGACTTTCTATTCAAACCCGTTAGAAGAAATGACATCATCAAAAGTTTGGTCCAAGCTTATCGACTGCTAAAAGACGAAGAAAAAAAGCTATCTGACCTCACCCATCTGAGGGTTGAATACAATAAGCGCATGGATGTTTTTAAAGACCGCTTTTTGATCAACTTAATTCATGGCTATATGGAAACCAGCCGAGAAATTCTAGATTTATTTCAATACTTTGAAATACCTGTTAATCGTGCCTTCACAATTTTATTGATTAAAATCGATGATTATCGGCAATATAATTTAGTTCTTGAGGAAGATGAAAAGCAATTTTTAATTTTCAAGGTGCTCTCTATTATTGAGAATTTTCTCAGTGATGAACAGAGTGGTCTTGCCTTCATAAACAGATTTGATGAAATAACGGTTATTCTAACTGTTCCCCTTGATGAAGTTCAAATGATTGTTTTTTCTTCAAGCTTACAAGAACGCATTCAAAATCTGTTATCTATTTCCACCACCATAGGTATTGGTAAAACCTACGAAGAACCCGTTAATATTGCTACCTCTTATAAACAAGCAAAAGCAGCAATTCGGCACAACTTCTATCTGGGTATAGGCAGTGTCATCTCCATCGACTTTGTGGAAAAAAAGGAAGATATTTCTTTTTATTACCCACTCAACAAGGAAAAGATATTAATCTATGAAACGATTGCTGGAAACAGCGAAAAAGTTCAGATTTTGCTCCATGCACTTTTTACATCCCTATCTTGGATTGATCGTTTTCCTGAACATTTTTTCACTTCCTTGATCTTAACCATCCTGCTATCTATTAACAGGATTGCAAATGAACAAGCCGTTCCTTTAGAGGATTTTTATAAAAATTATGTGGATACAAAGCATATCCGAGAAATTGACTCCCCAAAAGAGGCCTCTGATTATCTTGAAAAGGTGCTGTTAAGCATTTGTAAGTTCCAAGTGGATGGACGATTACTTGCCCAAGAGGGATTTTTAGATAAAATTAAAGACTACGTGGCCACTCATTATCCGGAAAAGATATCCCTTAGCCATGCTGCCATGATTCTAAAAACGACCCCATACTATCTCGAACAATTGATACAAAATGCTTATCAGATATCTTATTACGATTATTGCATCAAGATCAGAATTCAAATAGCCAAAGAATTACTCAGCACAACCAACTTGAATTTAACTGAAATTGCTGCGGCCATAGGGTTTACGAACCCCGATTACTTTACGGCAATCTTCAAAGCTGAAACCCATATCAGTCCTAAACAGTTTAGAGAAACGCCTTTATATGACGCAAACCTCACATAAATAACAAAAAAATGATAAACAAAACCAATAAGTTTCAAAGAATAACAATAATTGCCATATTCCAACATTGTTCACAAATAGTTCACAAATAATTCATTTCTTGTACATACATATGCGATAATATATCTCTGTAAGAATTAGTTACCTCTTACAATTAAATACTCTCCCCCTCATCCTTTAAAATAGCACCGTGCCTGGCACTGGTGCTTCTTTTTTATTTAAACTCTAAAACATGCTTCCTGTATTTCAATGGCACAAATTGCTGTTGAAGCTTTTTGTTCACCCGAGACTCAATACCAATACTTTCAAAATAACTTTTCCATAAACCTTGAAAATACAATTCACGCTCACTGCTTGGCAGTGATTCTTTAAGTTCGAAATCAGTCATGAGCCACTTACCATAATTGCTGATGATGGCCTTTTTCCGCTTAACATCATGTATGATAAATCGTTCGTTCTTAAATCTGTCCACAAAGTGATCAGACAAGGTCATAAGAATATCATTTTCCGGCTCAAAGGGCGCATATAAGCAATGTCCTACATCAGAAAATCTTAAAAGGCCTAAAAAACGATGTCGTTCTCCCATGACTTTTTTACTGATTCTCTTTATAGGATAGGTTACCGCATGGGTATGGAGTAGATAAATATCCCTTCCCATCTTAAAAGCGACCATCATGTAATTCAATAAGTGGCAATCCTTAACTGGATCATTGGATAAAAAAGTATAAAATATATCCCAATAGATATCCTCACCTAATTGTCTTAAAATAGCGTCATATACCTTCTTTGCCTTCACCCCATCTGTCTCGATCAAAACTGCATCACTAATTAAAGTAGGTTCATACCCTGCTTCTGGATAAATACCATCCACCTTTTGAGTATAATAGTGCTCATAAATGCAGGTCAAAAACCCATCAAAATGCCCATCGTGTAAATAAATCATCTCTCCCTCTCTCCAATCTAAAATAGTGACATTTGCTCGAAGTCTGGCTTCGGATTAAGCAATTGCTTAATGGTGCTTGACTCCATGCTTTTTTCACCATAGTATTTACCATTACACTGCAAAAAAAACCTTGCTCTTTTAACGACTACGCCAAGCTTATTGAGATCCTCATACTTGATAGGGACCATTCTTCTTTGGTGAACAATTCTTCGGGCTGACTGAACACCAATACCAGGAATTCTGAGCAGCAGGGCATAGTCTGCCTGGTTAATTTCAATTGGAAATCGATCTAAATTTCTTAAAGCCCAGTTCATTTTAGGATCAAATTCTAAGTCAAAATTCATCTCTTTATCACTCAATAACTCCTTTGCTTCAAATTGGTAGAACCTAAGTAACCAGTCTGCCTGGTAAAGTCGATGTTCCCTAAGAAGTGGCGGTGCTGACTGAATGGCTGGTAAATTGTTGTGCTGATTAACCGGTATATACGCTGAGTAGTATACCCGCTTTAGATTAAAAGTCTTGTACATACTTTCTGCAGCGGTCAAAATACTGCGATCACTATCTGGCGTTGCACCAATAATCATCTGAGTCGATTGGCCTGCCGGAACAAATTTGGGTGCATATCGGTACTTACTTTTATCTTCTAGTACGCCATCTATGCCTTGCTTAATTTGTGCCATGGGTAAAAATATGTTTTTTGACGACTTTTGTGGGGCTAAGAGCTTAAGACTTTCTTCTGAGGGTAATTCCACGTTCACGCTCATACGATCGGCCAATTCTCCTGCCTGACGTATGAGCTCAGGATCAGCGCCCGGTATCGCTTTTACATGAATATATCCAAAAAATCGTTCCCTATTTCTAAGAATCTTTAAGACATTCACTATTTTTTCCATGGTATAATTTGGACTTACTTCGATAGCTGAACTTAAAAACAAGCCCTCTATATAATTACGACGATAAAACTCAATAACTAGCGTTGCCACTTCTTCTGCAGTAAAGCTCTCGCGTTTTGTATCGTTGCTGACTCTATTAGCACAGTAGGCACAATCAAAAATGCAATCATTGGTCATCAGTGTCTTTAGAAGAGATACACATCTACCATCTGCCGCCCAAGTATGACAAATTCCAGCAGCCGTTGCATTACCAAGACCACCCTTATTTTTCTTTGCTACACCACTTGAAGCACAAGAAACATCATACTTTGCTGAGTCTGTTAGGACCCTTAATTTATCCATAGTAGCTACTTCTAACACAACGTCACCACCTTTACTCGATACACTCATTATACCCATTATACCACAGCAAAACACCAAACGCAAACATATGTTCTTATTTCTAAGCAAAAAAACAGCAGCTTTTCACTTTCGCGAAAAACTACCGTTCTATGCTCTTATCCCAGAATTTCATCTAGAACCTGTATCAATGCCATTTCATCAAACTCTATACTTTCTGTCTTAGACTGTCGATAGTCAGATAAATGGAAAACGCCGTGGCCGCTAAGTTCAAGACCTTGACTATCCCCGCTACCGCTATTCTCGTTCTTCTTAGAAATTTTACTAGTTTTTTTATTGAATAAATTGCCTTCATCATCTCTTTCAGCCTCGTCAAAAAGTTCAAGTTCGTTCTCTAGGTAATTGCACAAGTTAACCTTAAAAATGTCCCTAAGTGCATTGATCCCTAAAAATGTCCTTAAAACCATTAAAATGGTACCAAAAAATAAGCCTTCTATACTTAAGAAAAATACGCTGATCATATTGTGGTATAAATTAATTTGAGGCAATGCCACAAGAATTACCGTAAAAGTTAACCCCAAAAGTGCAATAAAGTAGACGGAACTAATGGTAAAATCCTCAAAAGCATATAAGGGAATTTTACTGAGTGTTATCTCATAGTATTCTCTCTCAACAAAAACCTTAATGCGATCTACACGATCTTTTAAATAACCATGTCTGTAATCTCTTTCAATGATCAACAAGTTTTTATCTCGTCCCTTATTTTTCATTGTTAAGAACATCTTCGTGTATTTCTTTCTCACAACGATGTTGCAAAAGATGCCAATAATAAATAAAATCAATAAAATAGTACCTACTGTACCGTTAATAATTTCCATCATTTCAGTTCCCCCCCTATATACTCAAGTTATAAGGTCATTGTACCTTAATGAACCTGTAACTTTCTGTTACTTTGAGGGATAGAAATAACCAAAATTCCTACATAATCTCTATCATTTTCTCTATCATTTTACAAGAATTTGCAGCTGCTAACTGTGTAAATTGTGAAAAATTGACTTCTGCTGAATCATCAGCTTTATCCGAAATTGACCTAATAATGACAAAAGGGATTTTATTGACGTAACAAACATGGGCGATAGCGGCCCCTTCCATTTCAACACAAAAGCCATCAAAGCTCTCAACCAGCTGTTTTTTCTTCAGAGGATCTGAGATAAACTGATCACCACTGACGATTCTTTTTACATAAACATTCGTTTTCATGCTCAGTACTTCACTTGCTTTTTCTGCAATTTTAATCAATCTTTTGTCAGATTTGAAATGACTCTCTTCCATTCTAGGAATCACACCTAGGTCATAACCAAATCCCGAAGCATCCATATCGTGTTGCAGTGCATCAGATGAAATAACAATATCCCCAATATCAAGTTCGTCGCTTAGTGCCCCAGCTACTCCCGTATTGATGATTGCATCCACATGGAAACAGTCAATTAAAAGCTGTGCACAAATGGCTGCATTAACCTTGCCAATTCCTGCACGCACCAAAACAACTTCTTTACCATTTAAAGTCCCCACGTAAAATTCTAATGAAGCGATACCTCTTACTTCAGAAACCTTTAATTTTTCTCTAAGAGCCAGTACTTCTTCTTCCATAGCTCCAATAATTCCAGTTTTACCCATCGGTTTTCCTCCTCCTAATTGCTAAAAGAACCTAAAGTTTATGTACTTATTATAACAGATTAGAATAAAATGACAATCCCATTACATAGTTTATCCATTTTTCCCGCTTATATGCGCATTAAATTCAAGGTTAAGGATGCTTAATGTTGATCAATAAAATCGTCAACAACATCATCCATAACCTTAAAAGGTAATCCCCCATGCTCTAAGATCAAGTCATGGAATTCTCTGATTTCAAACTGATCTCCCATTTCGCTTTTACACGTTTCAAGATATCCTTCAAAAACATAAGCACCATAATAGTAATCTACCAATTCGGCAGGGTTAGCAATCATTCTGTTATAGGCAGACTCAGCCGTTTGATTGTCATACCCCATTTCAATATAAGCTTTAATCGCCTCTTCTTTAGAAAGTCCATCGTAATGCACCTGAATATCTAACAATACCGAATAAGCATAATTCATTTGTATCAGATTCGCCCAAAATTCAGCGGCCTCATCATCCACTGCCGAATACTCATAAACCTTACTTTGAACATATTGTGCCCAGCCCTCTACATAAGCGTTAAAATCGTATACCTTGCGGATTAAGGGCAAATCCTTTTCATAAAGCACACTAAAATACATATGGTGACCTGGAAGATTTTCATGCATATCTGTCTCAAGGGTTGCCAGTGTTATATTGCTCATTGCCTCCTGGGTCATATACATATTGCCATAGTCTTCACCATCTAAGGAAATTGGAAAATAAAAAGCCGGCGGTAGATGTTCCTCTAAATACGTTGGTATGATATTTTCCGAAGCTCTTGTAACACCGTAATCTAAAAACGCTTCTGAGATAAAAGCGTCTTGAATCTGAATCATCTGCTCCTGTGTTGTCACTTCTGGTACCATAGACAGAAGGTCCTCATCTGTGATAATTTCCGGATGTTCGGCCAAATAAGCTTGAACTTTACCGGTAGATGCTTCTAATAACTTCATTACCCAATCCCTTAAATCTTCACCATCCATATCATAGGATGTACTATACTTGATTAGGTAATCGTAATAGGCTTTGCCACCTTTCCATTCAGATATACCCTTAGTATTTTTAGATTGCTCCTGAATCTCAAGAAGAGCACTTTTAATGTTGTCGTAGGCTGGATAAATCTCTTCAATAACCACCTTTAAAAATTCTGCTTTATAAGCGGTTTGCTTATGCGCCTCTAAACTTTCCAGCGCATCTACCCGATCGATGAAGCTTAAATACATCATAAATTGCTCTGGTTCCACAAGGAGCTCATTGATTTCTTCAATCACCGCTTCGTATAGGCTTGGCGGTAAAATGACTTGATCCTTTAACCTTTCTTTTTCATAGGCAATATACTGATCGAAGAGTCTAGGCAATTGTTGACATCTTTCAATATAGCCTTGTACCTCTTTTTCAGATTCTAATTCGATCTGCATAAGCGCTATGGGCATGTTGATTTGAATGCCTGAAGCAGGTTGAAAGGCATTGTCATAATAGAGATACTTTTCACCGGCCAAAAGCCCTTCATTCTGAAAAACCAACATATCGTAGGTTTGTTGCTGCTCTATGGATAAAGATCCTTTATTGACTTGGTCCAAATACTCAAGGATCTCCCGAGCTTGAGTGAACATTTTATTGACTTCTTCAACACTGACATCATCTATCTGAGATAGGAGATGTCCTAGTCCTACCTTTTCTAAATCGCTGTACATAAAGGAGGCATTAATGGGTGAATCTTCAATAATTTGCTTTGCTAAACGCTCTGTATAAACATTAAAATCCTCAACAGGTTCCTTTTTACAAGCCACTAGTGTGAATACCAGCAGTAATAAAAGGATAATCTTTCGTTTTTTCAACACTTTCTCCCTTGTACCTTTTCTATTTCAAAGGTTCCTTCAACAAAAACACATTCAGCCATAAGTCTCCTGAACGCTCTTCTCTCTGGTCTTCAGTTTTCCACATTTTTATGGTTTTTAACCCATATTGTTCACAGGCCAGCGCATTAAATTTTTCTTCATCAAAATCATTGAGATACCTTTCGTGACGTTCACCTTCAAAATGACCATATTTAAAACTTGCATAAAGTAAGCCCTTTGGTTTCAAAGCATGACTCAGGTTTTTAAGGGTGACTGGGAACTCCGTTGTTGGCACATGTAACAGGGAAGCACAAGCCCAAATACCGTCAAACACCTCTTCGAAAGCCATTTCTTGAAAAGTCAATTGGTGCACCTTTTGATCCAAAAGATGGGAACTTAAAAAAACCATTTTTTTAGAAGCGTCCATAGCTTCTACTTCATAACCTCTATTTTTAAAGGCATAGGCATCCCGACCTGAACCGCATCCAGCATCTAGGATCTTTGCTTTCTCTGGTAATTCATGAAGAAACACATCGTACAAATTGTCCATCATAATATTAACGGTATTGATATAGAAGATCTCTCCATATTGATCGTAAAATCCATTCATTTACTTTACTCCTTTGCTATGTACATGAGTCCAATGGTTTTCTTACCACAATGGCTTGCAATCACACATCCCGCCATCGTTTTATAGATTTTTATATTAGGTATCTGCTCTTCTAGTTGCTTTTGTATATAGATTGCTTCTTCTTCACTCCCCGAAGTATAGGGAATAAACATCCTACCATAGAGCAAGCTATCTTTATGAACTAAAGCGCCCTCAATCATAAAATCCAAAGCCTTTATTTTTTTACCTCTTACCTTATTGCCAACGATCATTGACCCCTCAACGACTTTAATGATTGGCATGATGTGAAGCATACCGCTGAGTAACGCCTGTACCGCATTACATCGACCACCTTTGTATAGATATTCTAGGGATTCAACAGTAAAAGCCGTTTTAATATGAAGGGCCACTTCTCTTAAAACTTCTATAACCCCTTCTAAAGGTATCCCTTCTGAAATAGCATCATAGGCAGCACATACCTGTAAGCCTATTCCTGTTGATAAGTTCATAGAATCGTGTACAAGGATTCTGGCTCCTGGAAACTCCTCGGCTGCAATTTTAGCATTTTGACAGCTAGCTGACATTTTTGAAGATAAACCAATGTAGAGGATGTCGTAATCCTTCTCCACAAAGGGCCTAAAAGCTTCTTCATAATCCATCGGTGAAGGGGCCGCTGTTTTTGGTAAACTACCGTGTTTTTCTACCTGAGCATATAAATCATTCTGCATTAAATCAATGCCATCCTTGAACTGTACTTCTCCAAAATTGACATAGAGTGGTACAATTTCTACCCCCATCTCTTCAATTAAAGCCTTCGGTAAATCACACGTACTGTCTGAAAATAATTTTATTTTTTTATATTGCACTTTAATACCTCGCTTTCATTCTTTGCTTACTCTACTTAGCAAAAGAGCTGAAAGTAAAATTCAGCTCTTTTATACACGCTTACATGAATCGTTCTGCTAGTTCTGCCAATGGACTTCGCTCTACACGTTTCAAACTGATATGTCCTGTTATTCTAAAGGGTTTCATTTTTTCTACGGCATAAATGAGACCGTTGGACTTAGCATCTACATAGTGATTGTCAATTTGATTATCACTTGGATCCCCTAAAAACACAAACTTGGAGTGTTCTCCAGCTCGGGTGATCATGAGCTTTGCTAAATGAGGCGTCATTTCCTGAGCTTCATCCACTATGATCAATGAATTGGTAAAGGTTCGACCCCTCATATACGTAAAAGTCTTTGTCTCAATGACCCCCCGTTGTCGATACTGCTCAATGAAATCATCTACTGTAAAGGCCGGTTTTCCACCAAGATTAGGTTTTCCACCATTTCCTTCTTTTAGATCAGATAAGTTTTCAATGGCATCGTAGAAACTGCCCATCCATGGTTTTAACTTTTCAATCTCAGTTCCAGGTAAGAATCCGATATCATCCCCTGCTGCCACAACAGGTCTAACAAATACAATTTTTCGATACTTATTGGTTTCAATAACATTTTGAAGGGCTGTAGCCGTTGCTAAAATTGTTTTTCCTGAACCTGCCCCACCTGTAATGGAAACAAAATGAATATCGGGATTCATCAACAGTTCGAATGCCATCTTTTGCTCTCTGTTAATGGGGGTTAGCCCCCAAGCTGAGTCGTGGACATATTTGAGTGGCACAATTTTATCGCCATCAAACCTTGCTAGAACTTCATGATTATTGCTGTCATTGCTCTTAATATGAAAAAATTCGTTGGGGTATATTTCCTCACCTAAATCGGGTGGTAAAATAAGTCCTCCGCTATATACTTTATCTATTTCTGAGGAGGCTAATGAGATCTCGATATAGCCTTTATAGGTATCATCACTTGCTATTTTATCGTTTTGGTAATCTTGAGCCTCTATACCTAATGCTCTTGCTTTAATGGACATACAAACATCTTTCGTAACCAAAATCGTAGGAATCCTTGGATCTGCATCTTGAAGGTTCTTTGTCACTGCAATGATTTTGGTATCATTTTTGTGAGTATCGATACCGTTTGGCAAGAAATCTGTTTGCATATGGTTGAGTTCTACCCGAACGATACCACCATTTTCTAGCAAAATACCTTTAGAAATGTCTCCCTCTGTCATCATTTGTTGAAGGGCTTTTGCAACTGTTCTTGCATTAAATCCAACGATACCTTCTCGCTTCTTCAAATTATCCAATTCTTCAATACATAAAATAGGGATAATAACATTGTTGTCATTAAACTTGGTCCAAAATTCTGGATCATGGATCATCACATTGGTATCAATTACATAATTTTTTACCATAATGTTTGCCTCCTCTTTTGTGTCTGAATTTGGGAAGTACCCATCTAGCATGTTGTTGTTTGGCCTTTCACTTGATACTTCTATTTTACCACAGAATAGGCGCCATTAGAATTAAATGTTTGTTAATTCCAGCTATTTTAAATAGCCCGTTACTATTTCTGATATGTGTTTTTGGCACAGTTCTTCTTGCCTTTTAAGAGCACTTTGTTCTAGCTCAAAGGCAATTTTATATAGATCCGTGATACACAGATTCCCCGATGATCCCTTTAACTGATGCGAGAGTTGACTTAACCGCTCATATGCTTTTTGGGCTAAAGCCGTCTTCATCTCCTGGACCATTTGAGGGAGCTCCCTATCAAACTCTTCATAAAACTCTTTGGCTTCTTCCATCGTAAAACCTGATTTATGAATAAATTCGTCTATACTTATCAGAAAAACTGCCCTCACATCCGGTTGCTGGTTGGCTTTGTTCAAATAATAGTTGACTTTTTCAATCAATATATTAAAGTCAATGGGTTTGCTCATATAATCATCCATTCCCGCTCGAAGGCATTTCTCTCGATCACCTTCCATGGCATTGGCGGTCATAGCAATAATGGTTGTATGCTTGTTTTCTCCTTCGAATTTTCTAATTCTGCCGGTGCTTTCATACCCATCCATAACGGGCATTTGACAATCCATAAAAACCAAATCATAATTATTTTCAGTGACAGCTTGTAGTGCTTCGCTGCCATTTACTGCAATATCACAGGTCAAACCATTATTTTTCAATACTTTGGTAACAATTTTACGATTCATTTCATTGTCTTCAACCAATAAAATCTTTGGAACTTTGTTGGGGCAAGATAGAGGATCTCTACAGCTCATCTGGGTTCCTGCCTTTTCGGTTACTTGAGATGCACTATTAACTGCTATATAGGGTATCACAAAGGTGAAGGCTGATCCTTCATCAAGCTGGCTCTTAAAAGAAATGCTTCCGCCCATTTTTTCTACAAGCTCTTTTGAAATCGCAAGGCCTAAACCCGTTCCGCCATATTTTCTTGTCATCGTAGCGTCTACTTGAGAAAAAGCTTTGAACAGCTTTTGTACATCCTCGCTCTTAATGCCTATTCCCGTATCCTTCACTTGAAACTCAATGGGAGTCGCTTCATCTGATCCCTCAAGCACTTCAACAACAATTGAAATTTCACCCTTTTCTGTAAACTTTATGGCATTGCTAATAAGATTATTAAGGACCTGTCTTAATCTATTTGGGTCACCGCTCACTACTTCCGGCATCTTTGAACTGATGGTGATATGAAGGTTCAGCTTTTTATCAATGGCTTTTGGCATATTTAGGTTGATGCTCTCTTCAATAATTCTGCGAATACTAAATTCAATATTTTCTAAAATAAACTTCCCTGCTTCAATTTTTGATAAGTCTAATATGTCATTAATCAGCACCAGTAAGGTTTCAGATGCCACTTTGGCCTCTTTAACACTTTCATATTGATCTAGGGATAGTTCTGACTTTTCTAACAAACCTAAAAAGCCCATAATGCCATTCATAGGGGTTCTTATTTCATGGGACATATTGGCTAAGAATTGACTCTTCATGGTGTTGGCTGTTTCGGCAAACATTTTTGCTTCTTCAAGTTCTTCCTCAATTTGCTTTCTTTCTATTGCTTTTTCTATAGAACTAATAAAAGCATTAAGGGTAGAAAACTCTGTTTCAGACCATATCCGCTCTACTTTGCAATCGTCAAAGCCCGCAAATCCCCAAAATTGATTTTGAACAAAAATAGGAAGCACCACTACAGAAAGGATCTTATTACGCTCCAAATGACCTCTCACTGCATCAATGGGCAGCTTATTAACGATTCCAAAGTAGGCATCGCCTTTCCTCAAGGGTTCTATAAGACTTTTGAGATCTTCAAAGGGTACATTCGTAAAATAAGGTGAATCAAAAATAATACCACCTACCCGTGAATCATAGGTAATTTTAGTGGAAGTATAACCCCTACCTGCGTCATCGTAATTGTTTTGAAACAGAATCAGTCGATCGACAGGTATTGCGGTGCCAAGGACTCTAAAGCAATTTCCAATCGCTTCATAAACATTTCTATTATCTAGGAGTTCTTTAATGGAAAGTGCTACGCCAGAAATGATCCGCTCTCTTTTATTGAGCTCCTCTTCAACTTGTTTTCTTTGGGTAATATCTACCATTACCACCAAAGTGGCAGGCTCTTTATCATAGGTAATGGTGGTGGCCTTGACAATGAGGTTAATGATCTGTCCAGATTTGACATACATCGCTATTTCATAATCTGGTACTTCCTGCCCTGCATTTCTGTTTAAGATCGCCTGACTTGAAATGGGAATCGACTCCGGTGTCAGAAATTCTAAAAAATCATGCCCCAGAACCTCATCTTCCTCATATCCAAAGGCTGTCAGTCCTGCATGATTGATAAACTGCACAATACCCTTTTTATGTATTAAAACAACTTCCGGTGCGCTGTTAACAATAGCTGAATAGTGTTCTTGACTCTCTGCTAACTTTTGTTGGGTATACATTTGCTCTGTAATATCATCAAAACACTCTATTCCGCCAACAATTGCCCCATGATCATTTCTCAGTACGTCTGTATTTTTAGAAATAATCCGTGTTTCTCCATACTTAGTCTTAATTGTACGTATGACATTTCTAGTTGGTTTTTCTATCTCTGCTTCATATAACTCACAAGGATTATCTTGACAAGTAAAGATGCTGCAAGGTTTTCCAATGACTTCCTTTGCTGTGTATCCCGTAATTTGCTCCGCCCATTTGTTCCAACTGATCAGGCATTTGTTGATGTCTACGGAAAACACTGCACTTGGTACGGTTCCCACCAACATTTGGGCATAATCCCGCTGTACGCGTAGTTGTTTTTCAACGCTTTTATAATCCAGAGCGAGTATCATTCTCTGGGTGATGTCTTTAGATATGCCTGAGGTTCCAATAACGCAATCGTTCTCGTCATATATTGGGTTTTTATAGGTTTCATACCAAGTAATTCCGTTTTGGCCAACCAACTTTTCTTCAGAAAATTTCTCCGACTTATTGATCATAACCTCTAAATCAGCTTTAAGATATTTATTGGCTACATTCTTAGGAAACAGTTCAAAATCACTCTTACCTATGATTTCGTCCTTGCTCCTACCACAGAACTTTTCAAAGGGTTTATTAACAGCCGTGTAAAGACCGTCCTTGTCCTTTATCCATGCCAAAAAAGGCATATCGTCAAGAAATGCCTTATAATTTGCCTCTAATAAATTATTTTTTTTATCATTTTCCATCTTTTCATCCCCATTTTCGAGATAAAATCAACCCACTTATTGTCTTAAATGATAGTACATGACCTTGTGAAAGTCAAGTGTCTATTACGTGTCCAGAGCAACATCTCTCAGTAAGCTTATCCACATGTTTTCTGTTGATAACCCTATGAAAATGTGGGTAACTCCTATTTTATTGCCTAAAAAGCCAATAAATAGCCGCTTCAAGCACCTAGTATCCTGTGGATTAAAATATAGGACCATGTGGACAAAATCATCCATTTTTTGCTTGAATATTTCCTACTACTTATTCTCAAAATAGACTTATACTAAGGAAATAAAAAGGAGAACCATTATGAGTAAATTGTCAACAGGTATGATTATTGGAGGAATGGTAGGGATTTCCTCCTATGCCCTTTTAAGTATGGATAAGAAGGGACTCAGAAAGGTACAAAGAAAAGGACAGAGACTGCTTCATAAAGCAGAAGATTTGGTACAAGATTTTAAATCCTTTATTTAGATCACACCCGCTACTAGAAAAGGTTCAATCCATTTTGATTGAGCCTTTTTCAATGGGTCCAGCCGTTGTAAAATTTCCCAAAATGTGCTATTCTGAAAAGAAAATGCACCTACTGAAAGGAAAGATTATGATAGAAAAGAAATGGAATTTGGATAAGTTATACACCTCTTTTGAAGCACCTGAATTACAGGCAGATCTTCAAAAAGCAGACCAAATGGTGGCAGAAATACTTTGTTTTGTTCAAGAAGCCTTTATCAATTACGAAGATGCCGCTTCTAAGCTATTAAAATATTATGAAACTACGGATGAATTGGCATCCCTACTTGATATCATTGGCAACTATGCTAACCTTGTTTATGCTGTAGACACTAAAAACACAGTAGCACTTAAGCTGATGGAAAAGGTTGAAAATTACGACCCCCAAATCACATTGATCAAAGTTGGTCTTAGAAAATGGCTCAAAGGTTTGGACAATCTGGAAAATTTCCTCCTTGAAAATCCTGCTTTAAACACATATGCCTTTGACATTCAAACTGAAAAGACCCTATCTCAGCATCTGTTAAGCGATGGGGAAGAAGTCCTCCTAGCAGAAATGAAAAATACAGGCTCCAATGCTTGGGGTAAACTACAGGATGCATCCATAGCTTCCCTCATGGTCGATTATGAAGATCAGAAGTTGCCCATTACCATTATTAGAAACTATGCTTATGCACCCGAAGCCGAAAAACGTAAAAAGGCCTATGACGCTGAGCTAAATGCCTATGGAAAAATTGAAAACGTTTCTGCTGCTTGCTTAAATGCCATCAAGGGCGAAGTCATTACCGTTGCGGGTAAAAGAGGCTTTAGTTCTCCTCTAGAAATGACCTTATTGTCTTCAAGAATGGACAAAGAAACTTTAGATGCCATGATGCAAGCCATCGAAGCTTACTTGCCTGTCTTTAGACGATACCTCAAGAAAAAGGCGACTTTACTCGGTCACGAGAATGGCCTTCCTTTTTATGACTTGTTTGCTCCGGTTGGGACAGCGGATATGACTTATACTTACGAAGAAGCCATAGAATTTATCATCACTCATTTTTCAAGCTTCAGTGAAAAACTAGGTGCTTACGCAAAAAAAGCCTTTACCGAGGGTTGGATTGACTCCGAACCAAGGGAAGGCAAGGTTGCTGGTGCTTTCTGTTCCAATATTCATGGACTTAAGGAAAGTAGAATTATGGCTAATTTTTCAGGAAGCTATAGTGATGTTTCTACTTTAGCCCATGAATTAGGTCACGGTTATCACGGGGACTGTTTAAAGGATGTCTTATTCACCAACAGTGATTATTCCATGCCAATTGCAGAGACAGCCTCCATATTTTGCGAAACCCTTGTTGCCAAAGCGGCACTTAAAACCGCTACAAAAGAGCAAGCAATGGCTATTCTAGAAAACGATCTCATGGGTTCCACCCAGGTCATTGTGGATATCTATTCCAGATATTTGTTTGAAACGGAACTCTTTGAAGCTAGAAAAGAAGCCTCTCTATCCGTTGATGAACTTAAAACCATGATGCTTGAGGCACAAAAGAAAGCTTACGGAGATGGTTTAGATCCGAATTTCTTACATCCCAATATGTGGACCTGTAAACCCCATTATTACTCTGCTGATGCCAATTTTTACAACTTCCCCTATGCCTTTGGTTTGATGTTCTCCAAGGGACTTTATGCGACGTATTTAAATCAGGGCGAAGCTTTTATACCCAAGTACGATGCCTTACTCACCGCAACAGGTTGCCATAACATCAAAGATACCTTAGCCATCATGGGCGTTGATGCACATTCACCTGAGTTTTTCAAAAGTTCCTTAGCGCTTATCGAAGAGGAAATTAATGAATTTTTAAGCTTTTAAGAAGGCCAACTTTGTTTCTGATAGGATAATGGCTCCAAAAATCAAGAGGCAACCAAATAGCATTTGTGGTGCAAAGGCATCTTTAAAGACAAGCACGGCCAGCAGCGCACCAAAAAGAGATTCTGTGGACAATAAAATTGCCGCTTTTGTCGCATGAGCATATTTCTGACCAACGGTTTGTAGGAAAAAGGCTAACATGGTACTAAAGATCCCTAAGTAGAGGATCGCAAGTCCAGATCTAAAATTAACAATCAACTCTTCCTTAAAAATGATCACTGCAATGTAGGACAACACAGCCGCTACAAGCATTTGGATAAAGACCAGTGTGTCTGCAGCTTCATGTTTGGCAATCAATGAAGTTGTTACAATGTGAGCTGCAAAGACCACTGCACAAAGCAAGGTCAGGATGTCCCCAATATTAATCGCAAGGGAATCATTGAGAGTTAAAAAGCCAATGCCCATAAGACACATAAAAGCAGCTATAACCGAATAACGATCCACACGTTTCTTTGTCAAGGCTGCCGCTAGAAAGGGAACGATGATGACATTGACCGCTGTTAAAAATGCATTTTTAGAGGTCGTGGTATAACTGAGTCCGATGGTTTGCAGGCCAAAGCCTAGAAACAAGAAAAATCCAAGTAGTGATCCCCTTTTCCAGGTTTGAACTGAGATTTTCTTTAACTTTTTCAATTGAAAGGGCAGTAGCACCAAAGATGCCACTGTGAATCTTAAAAATAACAGATAAAAGGGGCTCATGCCACTGTTGAGCCCGATTTTAACCGCTATAAAGCCAAATCCCCAGATGATGGCAACGGATAGAAGTGTCAAATCACCTAGAAAGTGTTTTGTTTTCTCTTGCATTTTTTTATTACTCCTTTGTAATGTACCTTATGTAAATCCACTTACCCCATAAACAGGTAAGTGGCCTTTTTTTATTGCTTTCCGTTATAGAGCACTCTTGGCATGGTAAATTCAATGATCCCTGCAACATACGGTGCTATTTGATAGAGGTCAAAGTATAAGACCAATAGTCCGTCCCTGATATAGAACTTCTGACGATCACCGATCCCTTTAAAGGCATTAATAGCCTCATAGCCTAAGGCTTTATTTCTCCTATCAATTTGCCTTTTGATTTCTTCATTGATAGCCATTTTCATGGACTGATCCTTTACCAGATCCTTAAAAAGCAGACGTTCTCCAGTTCTTAAGTCGTAATTATAACACTTCTTATAAGTCATGCTATGTGCACCACCAAAATAATTGGTATACAGAATACAAAAGCTCAAAATAGCGTCATCGTGGTTATAAATTTCATAGTTTGATTCTAAGTAATAAGGCGTTGTGGGTATGATATATCCATTAGCAGTCAGCTTAAGTTCTTGTAAGTACTTATTCAAATCCCTGTTGATATCACTGTTAATGCGTTCATTTAGCGCATCCCCTTCTACGCCTAGTATGACTGGAATATGCAAATCATATCTGTAGAGAGGGGTTTCTTCGACTAAATGCTTTTCTTGTACTTGCACCATACTTATCCCATTTGGTGATTTCATTGGGTTTAAACCATACATGGTCTTCCCCTTATCATTTCTCTCTACAGTATATTGTCTGTTGAAATTCTTTATACTTTATTAAATAACAACGACGTTAAGATATACGCAATAAAAGTAAATCCAAAGAGCGCAATATCAAGCAAGGCAAAAAATGTAAAATTACTGGAATTGTCATAATCCTCTGATTGCCTAGCGAACCGCTGAGTGCAAAATAGAGAGAATATAGATGTGATCACAAGTACAACGTAAACAGGAACCCCGGCACCTATGATCTTGGACTGGATGGTATAAATCTCAGGGCGCTCTGAAAGTATTTTATGAACCACGAAGATTTTAACCAGGGTATGCAATGCTGCTGCAACACCCATTTCCAATCTACGCTTGAATTTATATCCTTTGGTAAACTGATAGAGTAGGACCAAAGAAAGGATTGGAATCGGCTCAAATAAGAGTATACAAACAATGAGGGCAATAAATAGTGCCACGACAAATACAAAAATACTCGTTCCAATAACTTGAAAGAAGTTAATTGTTTTAAAGGAAGTTGTTTCTGAAATGAGTTCAACATCATTAGAAGCCATGTAAATAGCACGTGCGCCTTTATTTAGATCTGAGAAGATCAAAATTTTCTTTCCTTGTGTCTCATGATAGGAGGGTAGCGTACTGACCCCTCTTGTTTTTGATAATGGGAGCGTAAGGATCTCCTTTTCATTTTCAAGAGTGTTGTAAACAATATTAATACCATTGATGGCATAATCTGGCATAATCAAGGAAACCGATCCCTTAGTGGTTTGCACAATCTGAATTTTATCCAAGGACAACTCAAAGGAATTTTTGAATTGATGGAGAATTTCACCCGTGCCCGTCTCTACTTGTAGGGTGGTAATTTTACTCTTTTTACTTTTTCGATCCCCCCATACAAAGATATTTGACAGGATACCCTCTTTAAAATAAATATCCTTGATGTCTCCAATTAATTGTTTGTCTTTGTTTAAGAACAGATTATAGTTAGCAAGCACTTCATAGTCCCTATCTAGAATGAGTAACTGCCCCGAAACAAAGTCTGTTTCATTTCTTTCTACATAAGTGAGGTAAAATAAATCATCCTTTTCCTCTAGGCTAAAGGAATCTATTTCTCCTTCTATTATTTTCTTTTCGGCTGAATCAGGTGCTTCAAGGTTGAGCCCATAAAGACCATCTTCCTTTAACAAGATGACTTGAGCGCCCTTATTTTCAAAGCTTTTAATGTCTTTGGCATACTGCGTCGTTGAAAAAGTACCCTTTTGGATATCTATCACAGAACCTTGCAAAGTGTCCTTACTGTAAAAGACACGTAGATGCGATTCATCTAGAAAATATGCACTCATTTTTGTAGCCTTTGACAGGTCTAAATCGACAATACTTTCATTTAATATTTTTCCTTTAGGATTCACGCTATAGACTTTAGATTCTGTTCCATCAATTGCCACTACTGAGACGCTTTCTTCGTCTATGGATAAAGTTGTTATGATCTGACTCGTATTAAATTTCGAGTTCCCATAAGCCACTTCACCAATCTTTACTTCCCGACTAAAGCCCTCAGACGGTGGAGACTTATACATTGTTGCAAGTGTAAAGGCATGTAAGGCTAAGCACACAATCAATGCGGCCAAAACCAGTCCTTCATACGAATGGATACCTCTTTTAAATAATGCTTTCATAAACCCTCCCGTTTCCCCATATATATTCTATTTCTTCATGAGCAATTATACCCTTTGATTCACTTGACATCAATATTTATTTCGTAAAAAAACCGGATAATCTGATATGATTATCCGGCTCTATTATAACGCTAGCTCATAGCCTTCATAGGAAGTTTCTTCCAATCCCGTGCGTTTTTTATATGACTTAATATCCGTTCACAAAGATTTTCCACATTATTTTCACTATCCCCGGGCCTTAGATTTGTAATTCTATGCATCAACTCTGTCATGGAGATATCCCTTAATTCACTTTCTTTGATGGATATGCAAAGGTTTCTAGCCTTCAGTTGGTCAATGATATGGGTGTCTTCAAGAACCCCATCACGCTCTATAACGACAAGGGGTACATGTCCGATCAGTGCCTCAGAAACCGAAGACCATCCCGCCTTGACTATGGCCACATGAGAAGCCGCTAAATAGTTATGTGTATCCAGCATTCTGTGACCTAATAACAAAGCTAATCCATTACTTTTGACTTCTATACCCAAGGTATAAAATATTGTCCCGTCTTTAAAGTCTACGTTCATCAGTGGCAGCGCTGCAGAACGCCCACAACTGATATATAAGCTGGCTTTATTGCTTCTTTTCAGTTGATTGACCTTTTGCTGATTCACTCTTCTGGCAATGAGTCCCACATTTTCACTAGGACAATCGAGATAGTCATGTTCTAGAGCAAGATCATAGGCATAATAATGGTCTAACGCCTTGTAAGCTCTATGAAAAAACTCAGTGATCTCTGGGGTAATCTGTAAATGTCTATATTGGTCGTACCAAGTAAAATTGGATATACCAATTACTTTAACCCCAATTTCTTTGGCTACTAAAATCCCTAAAATACTAATGTCTGTCAGGACAAGTTGTACGTCTTGGGTCTTAAGATATTTGACTTCTAAGCTCACATCTCTAGGGAGCTGGTCCATATATGTCTCTAAACTTGCTCCAAGTTTTTCTGTATCCACTTCTAAGGAACGCTCTTTATTGACGAGTCCCACATCCGTCTTTCTGACCGAGAAGCTAACTCTATGCCAATACCCATCTAAATACTGTCTGGCAAAGTCAATTTGTGGTTGATCACATACCACATAGCATTCCAGTTGGGTGGTGCTTAATAGTTCCTCAATAATCGCTACGCATCTGGTTATATGACCAAATCCGTGGCTACTCACATAAAATGCAATCATTTCATACGCTCCCTTTTGTTCTCTCTGTATATACCTTTTTAGACGATGACTCATCCACTTTTTATATTAACGTCACCTCATAATTTTGTCAACCGTTAATTATATGTTTATACACTAATGGCGTTCATTATTTCGATATATTAACTTTTAGACATTTTTCGCTCATTTACAACACAAAAATACAAAAAAGCTTTAGAAGTCAGAAGAGACTCTAAAGCTTTTTTTGTTTTCTAAAATTTTTAAAATAATAGATTTTTAATTTTATCTTCTACGATTTCAAGGTCTTCTGTTGGTTCAAATCGCTCAACGACTTCACCCTTTTTATCGATCAAAAACTTGGTGAAATTCCATTTGATGCTGGGTTTACTCTTATAATCACTATCTGCTTCTGAAAGCATTTTTTCTAAAATTGGCGTTAGTTGGTGATCTGGATCAAATCCTGCAAACCCTTTTTCACTCACTAAGAATTTAAAAAGTGGATGGGCATTATCACCATTAACCTCTATTTTAGAGAAGATTGGAAAAGTAACCCCAAAGGTTGTATCACAGAAGGTTACAATTTCTTCGTTAGTACCTGGTGCTTGATTACCAAACTGATTACAAGGAAAATCTAAGATTACAAACCCGTCAGATTCATAGGCTTCATATAAATCCTGTAGAGCGTCATACTGGGGTGTAAACCCACATTTTGTTGCTGAATTGAGCACTAAGATTACCTTGCCTTTATAAGGATCTAACTCTTTTACATTAAGGTCATATATGTTCATTTTTATAGCCTCCATTTGAATTGATTTAATACAATTTAACAGTTTCAAGGCGGCAGAGCTCCTCCAGGCTGACGAGATAGCCGAAAAAAGCACAAAAAAAAAACAAAAAAATGGCAGAGAGGGACGGAAAAACTTTAAAATTCCAACCAAATCTACTATTTGTGCGCCCGCCTCTACGGGTGGCGTACCTTTGCTATGGATGTTTGAAATGACCGTTCTTTGTGATTCTGGTTTATCTACACTCGCCTCATAGGCCATATAGCAGCTCATACTTTCACCCGTTGCAAGCCCAGGTCTTTCACCGACTAATAAAATGGTCACTTTAGCGTTTAAGAGGCCACTGATACGATCCATCGTCGCAACACGCCCATAGCGAATAAAGATTGGTGTCCCAACACGATACCCCTTTTCTTGTAGCCCATCTATTAAAATACCGTATATATCTTTCACATTGACAGTGATGGCCGGGGAACTTAAACCATCCGCTACAATAATTTGTACATCCGGACGATCCATACAGGCTTCTTTAATTAAAGCATTGGTTTCATCAGAAAAACGTCTCCCCAAATCGGGTCGTGTGATATAGTGTTCCTTGTCAGGTACAAGTGTTTGAACCTTTATAAAGCCCAAATCTTCAATGACTTTTTCATCAACACTTGACCAAACTGCGTCCATAGCTACAGCATGATCCGCTCTAAATTTCAGATATGTGGCGGTATTAAAACGTGTCCCCGCTCGATCGATACCAATTCGTGCAACAGTTGTTTTCTTGAGTTGGATTAAAGCATCATTCATCAAGGCACCTTCCTTTTATACAAATAATGTTGGATTTCCTGCAAGTTCTGTCAGTTTTCCATCTTTCATAATGCCCTGCTTTTCTAACCACATTTCAAAAGCTCTGATTGGTCTTTTTTGCGTGACCTCTCTTAAGGTAGCTACGTCATGATAGGAGGTCGATTGGTACATCAACATGATGTCATCACCACCTGGAATCCCCATAAAGTAATTACAATTGGCGTTGGTTAAAAGCATTGCCAGATTCTCAAGATCATTTTGGTCTGCCTTCATGTGATTCGTATAGCAAGCATCAACGCCCATGGATAGTCCCGTTAATTTTCCCATAAAATGATCTTCGAGTCCTGCACGAATGACTTGCCTCCCATCATACAAATATTCTGGTCCAATAAACCCAACAACTGTATTGACCAAAAATGGCTTGTATCTTTTAGCCAGTCCATAACATCTGGCCTCCATTGTTAATTGATCAACCCCATGATGTCCTTCAGAGGATAATTCAGAACCTTGACCCGTTTCGAAATACATAAAATTGGGACCAACAGAACTTTTAAGTGCTTTCATGGTCTCATATGCCTCATCTAATAGTGGCACACTGATGCCAAAGGCTTCATTTGATTTCTGAGATCCTGCCAAGCTCTGAAACATCAGATCCATAGGGGCTCCCCTTTTAATGGCTTCCATCTGAGTAGTAACATGCGCGAGAACGCAGTTTTGAGTCGGCATATCCCATTTCTGAGCAAACTCTTTAAACCGCCTCAGAATCCTTGTGATACTGTCAATGGTATCTACAACTGGATTAAGTCCTATCACAGCATCGCCTACTCCATAGCTCAACCCTTCATATAGGGAAGCCATAACTCCAGCAAGGTCATCCGTAGGATGATTCGGTTGTAGCCTTGCTGCCAGGGTTCCCCGTTCACCAATGGTCGTGTTGCAGGTTGCCGTTACTTTCAGTTTTGAGGCGGCATAAATCAAGTCCAGGTTACTCATGAGCTTCGTTGTCCCAGCAATCATCTCCGAGGTCAACCCATCTCTTATTTTGAGAATCTCAGATTCAGGTGACTTTAAAACAAAATCCCTAAAATCACCCACCGTCATTCCCTTGATTTTTCCATAAGCATTCATATCGACTGCATCTTGGATTACCCGAGTTACTTCGTCTAATTCATAGGGCACCGCCGGATTATTTTTAAGGTCTTCAAGGGTCATGTTTGAAAGAACGTACTTGGCTGCAACTCTTTCAGCTACACTATCGGCAGCAACCTGCGCCAAGATATCCCCCGACTTTTCTTCATTGGCTTTTGCCAATACATCATTAACCCCTTTGAAAGTATATCCTTTTCCAAAAAGTGTCGTTTTTAAGTTCATCATCTCACCTCAACTCTTTTAATCATACCGCTTCTTCAGTCAACTCATCCATTTCACTCACATGTTTGCCCTTTGCAAGTAACGATTTTGAATAAAGGAAATAGTAGATGATCGCAGCGGCAAATGCCAATACAACCCATTGGATTAACTGAAGATTTGAGACTACCATGGCTATTAGAAGTACAAAAGCAAGCCCTAATGCGATGCCAGGTACCACTGGGAAAGATACTTTGAAGGGTCTTTCCATGAGTGGTTTTTTCTTTCTCAAGATAAACAGGGAGACCATGCTAATAATATACAGTGCTACAGCTCCAAAACAAGAGATCACAATAATCGCCGCAGTATTGCCATAGATGACAAATCCCAATCCAACGATGCTCGGAAAAATAATTGCATTAACGGGTGTACCATTTGAACTTACTTTGGATAGAAACTTTGGCAAATAACTTGCTCGAGACATTGCAAATGCTTGTCTTGAGTACCCAATAATAATACCATGTAAGCTTGCTACTAAGCCAAATAGCCCAACAAAGCTCATAATTGTGGATAACACATTACCTTCTCCGAAGATGGCACTAATTGCTGATGGCAATGGTGAATCTGTGCTGGCTAAAGTGCCAATAGGTGTGACACCCGCTGTAACAAAAAATGTTAGAAGTGCCAATCCAACTAAGGTTAATATCGCTAGAATAAACCCTTTTGGGATGTCTTTTTTAGGATTGCTACATTCTTCTGCCGCCATCGCTCCACCTTCAACAGCTAGGTAGAACCAAATGGCAAAGGGAATCGCTGCAAAGATGCCTTTAAATCCACCTTGGAAATAATCACCTGCAAAAATATTGCTCACATTCACATGGCTGACCCCAACACCTGCAAATAGAAGTAAGCCAACAATTGCAACCAAAGTAATCAGTAATTCAATAATTGCAGCTGTTTTCACACCTAAGCAATTAATGAGTATGAAAATTCCATAGCACACGAGAGCCGCTACAACGCTTGGTATTGCTGGAATCACAAAATGAATGTATCCGCCAACCCCTAGTGCAATGGCCGGTGTTGCAAATAAGAACTCCACGAGACAAGCAAAGCCTGCTACGAATCCGCCAAAATTACCCATGGCTTTTGCTGCATATTCTGAGGGTCCTCCAGCGTGGGGAATCGCTGTGGAGAGTTCTGCATAGCTGAACATAAATGTGGTATAAAAAGCAGTAACAATCGCAATTGCAATAATGAACCCAACCGGACTTGTATACTGAAGTGCATAATTCCATCCAAAATACATGCCTGAAATAACCATACCCACTGTGATTCCCCATAATTGTAGGGGTGAAAGTGTCTTTTTCAATTCATTACTCATTCTAATGTCCTCCATTTTTTTGGTTGATGGTTTCAAGCAAAAAAGACCTACAAACTTCTAATTTGAAGTTTGTAGGCCTCTTTGCCGCAGATATAAATATGTATAAAATATATTAAAAAAATTATACCTCTAATTGTTTCTAATGTCAATACAATAAATAAATTTATTATTTACCACAAATCAACAAAATATGAGCGTTTTTACTATAACAGGGATTACACCAGAAACAGGCTTTCCTATGTCCATATAATCTCCATTGTCTACACAGATCTGATCTAAGCAAATAACACCTCGTTTATTGCCCACTTTTCTTTGTATCGTCTGACCGAGGGCCTTTGCAAAATCATTCTCCAGGCAGATCATAATCGGACCTTCCTCTACTTCTTGAAATAATTCGATAATCAAATCAGTCATTTCTTTAACTTCATCATAAGTCTGATTCCTCTTTCCTTGAAAGGCCAAGACAATTCCAGACTGATCATAGCGATGAATCGCTGTTTTAATAGCATTCAATTGACTGGAATCTAGTTCTTTCACTTTAATAATCGGAATATTTTTG
>CAZJIO010000022.1:27462-42668 GCA_964546035.1 uncultured Eubacteriales bacterium
TCAAAGGTGACCGTGCTCCCGCTGATATGCATGGAATGGTTTCCTGCTCCTATCACAGTTGCTCTGATTTTTTCATTAGGCATCAAAACAGGTACTTGTTCTATTTTCATTTTACTTCTAATGGCATATCCAAGTAAGGGACCCATATCCATGTGGCACCCGCAAGCGTCCCACATAGGAATGGTTTCATCAGAATAAATATACTCCGCAACCCCACCTGAAAATGTCACGAAGTCACTCTTAATAGCATGATGTTCATGTTCTATAAAAAGCAACTTTGTTGCATCGGTTAATGGATTTATGCTGATCAGCTCTAAAAACATTCCTGCTAAATGTTCTGTCAAAATACTTAGATGCTGCAAATTCACTCTTTGTCCAACCACTAAATCCAGTTTCAAACTTTGGATCAGACTTGTTAGTCTTGTGGAAATATACTCTATCTTTTGATCCTCACAAAATCGAATAAGTCTTCCTCCAATATCCAAGGCATAACAATCTTTTATGTCACCACAATGAAAAACACATGCATTCGTGGTGCCGCCACCGATATCAAAATTGATAATACTTGTGTTCATTTCCTTGGATAAATGATAGGCACCCGAGCCATAACCCGCAAGACTTGCCTCAAAATCAGCTCCAGCCGTAGCGACAACAAAATCACCTGCAAATTCGGATAGGCCATGAGCTACTTCCTCTGCATTCTGCTTTCTAACAGTCTCACCCGTTATGATAATTGCTCCGGTATAAATCTCTTCTTTTTTTAAACCTGCAATCATAAATTCTGTTTTAATAATTTCTCTCAGTGCAATAACGTCAATCGTTTGTCCATCAATGAAGGGTGTAAAGTAAATTTGACTCCGATGTAGAATTTCTTTATCTGTGATTTCTACTCTTGGAACGACAAAGGAGCCCGCTGTATTTTTCAATGTAAGTTTACTAAAAACAACTTGGGTAGTGGTCGTACCGACATCAATGCCGATACTCATGATTTCATTCATAACCTTCTCCTCCTATTCCAACAGTTATAATTTATTATACCTTCAAAATTATGACATATCAACAATATTGAAACAATTTGATGCCTGTATATGAGCCCTCCAAGTTATTCAATCACACCAGGAGATTTTATATTAACATCCACAGTGACTTCAAATCTTAGTACCTCATAAAGTTCCTGCCAATCAGACCATTCCTTTTCATTATTCCAATGTCTGGACCGATAATAGAGCCCAAAACCTAAGGGATCCAACCGCTCCTTTTGCATTTTTTCTAACAATAGAACCACATCATTTTTTATAAACTCCGAAGCTTGTTGGTCACATTTTTGCAAATGTGTACCCCCATCTTCTATTAGTGACTCTTCCATGATACCCGATATCTTTAGATCAAAGCTTAATAAGAGATCCCCTTCATCGGTGGTTGTGATCTTATATGATTTTTTAGCATCTTCAACATTAATAACAAAGTCACAGCCTAATTCCTTTGAATTGACGTGGATACTTGTTTTGGCTTTGGCCTTATCTATGAGATTAAATATTCTTGTTTCCTCCGGTGATAAAAGGGTTTTTATTTTTAATTGCCCATCTTTTTCTAGTAACGCAACTTGGTTAATTGTAAAATAATTTTCTTTTACCTCAATAATTGGAAGTATTGGATCAATGCCGAGTTCCTTGATGTTTCTATACAGCTCAAAAAGATATACAGAAGTAATATAATTGCTTTCAACAGCGGAACCGTCCAGCGCGATTAACAAAGAATTGGAAGGTAACGTTTCATATGCCAATTTCTTCTCTAAAAGTTGTTTTGCAGTAGGCCTACCAATTGCTACATTTGCAATTTGTTGTATATCCCTTCTACGCACACACCAATCTAGGGTTGTCAGAAAATCACCGCCCTCATAGTCTTCTCCCAAAATAATCAGTTTTAGATGACCAAAGTCTAGCTCTTTATCTACTTTTGATTTTATTTTACCAACAGCTTCCGCTATACTCGAGTCCTCTTCAGTTAAAATGATAAAACTTGAACCACCTTGCTTTGGTTCCGGATTAGGTATTGCGAGTTTTAATGTCACTTTAAACTTTTTATCAGGGTCCTCAGGATTGTCAATGCCAATTCCGACAACAAAAAATCTTTTATCAATTTCCTTATAGTTACATCCGCTTGTAATAATGAGTAAAGAGGTCAACAAAAGCATTATAACGCCACATCTAATAACTCCCATCAAATAAGTCCTTTCTTTTGTGCTATCTTAGCCAATAACGCCAAAATTCCTACAAGAAATATTTCTAATATAAGTCGAATAGATAACCAAATGCCACCTATAGTGAGGATTGCTTCTTCTTTGCTAATGAAGTTATATGTTAATGGTATAAGAGCAAAGCTTCCAATGATTATCCAATTGACCTTCTTTAAAGACTTAACATTGAATTGATATTTGAACAATCCTTTGAGCAATTCGAATGAAACATACCAATGAATAATGACATTTGCTAAAGAAATCACCAGATAAACCAATAAAAATAGAAATAAAGCACGTTCAATAGGTCCCATTTGAATGCTAATTGAATCCGTAGTGGAAATCCATGGATACCGATAAATCTTACTAGCACCCGTTCCTAGTAGACCAATAGGGATAAAAAAAGCGAAACACAATAAAAGGATCTCGACCACAGGAAATAACCAGATATGCTTCAATTGGAATTTGTCCTTAAATACGCTATTAAAAATAACCATGTCCGTGTACCCTGTAAAGGAATAGGTTGTTACGCCATAAGCCGTCAACTTAGGAAATGAAAAAGAATCGGTAACAACTTCCATACATGCATTCCATGAAAAAAGAGGATGCGTAAAGGCTTTATAATAGATAAAAATAATCAATGGTACAATCATGACCATAATAATTTCTAGCGCATATAATAACGACAATCCTTCCATTCGAATCACATATAAAATGAGTAGGGTAAATACCACAAGCAAAAGATTGGTTGATAAATCCGGATTCATAAAGCGCTTGGTTATGGTAACTAACGCAAATAACATGATGACGCCAGATATGAGCCATGCTGGCCCGTATAGGATCATTATTCCGATTTGCGCCCACCTTGGAAGCGTCATCTTGAGTATTTCAGGAAGACTTTTACCTGGGAATTTAATCATAGCCTTGGAAAATAAGTATAGCAGTAGGGTTCCTAAAGGGATGGCTAATAGAATCGAAAGTAGTGCGCCTTTATTTTGGTCACGCAAAAGTATTCTAGGAGCAAAAATGATGACATTAGCGATGGAATTAATGAAAACTAAATAAAAAAAATACCGCTTCATGACAATAGGCTCCTTAGTCGCGTCTGTTTACTGAAAACAACTGTAAATACGGTTTACCGAAACTTCGAAGATTCGCAAGATAAAAAAGAAGAGCTATCCACCCTACTACGACCCCCACCATGCCAAATAGAATCGTTAACAATAAAATGAAGTATTTAACAACTCTTATTGCTAAGCCCATTGAACTAATAGGGATTACAAAATTTGTAATGGCAACAGCGGAGACAATCAAAACCATATAATTGCTAACTAACCCAGCCTCTGAGGCAGCTTGACCAAGAATTAAACCTCCAACGGTTGTTGCAGCTGAGCCTACAATTTTAGGAAGACGTGCACTCGCTTCCGATAATAACTCCATCATAACAAGCATAAAAATCAGCTCTAAAACTGATGAATACGGGACACTTACTCTACTGCCCGCAATGGACATTGTGAGTTGAAATCTCAAAAGCTCCGTGTTATATGAGGTTGTTCCAATGTAAAAGCTAGGTAATAGTAATGTAATAAATAGGGCAATATACCTTAAAATGATAAGGAAATTTCTGATATAAGGTAGCTGGTAGACATCTTCCATGGAGGAGAAAAAATCAAAAAAGACGATAGGTAAAATCAGAACAAATGGCGATCCCTCAACAATTAAAATAACTTTACCCTCACCCATATTTTTAATAATTCTGTCTGGGCGATCGGTCATCAAAATGGTTGGAAACAGCGGGGAGGCTTCTTTCATCAATACTTTATAAATTTCATGCACTGATAACGTGGTACTAGAATGCAACTTCTCCAAATGGTTCTTTAATTCATTAAGCGCATTGGCATCTACTGCAGTTTGATCGTACAAAATAGCTATGGGTCTTTTTTCAATACATATTTGCTGCTGTTCAATAGTGAGGGCTTTGTTCTGATAACGCTTTCGAATTAAATTGAGATTGGTATCCAATTTTTCAGCCATTGCATCTTTAGGTCCTTGGATGACCGCTTCAATTTGGGAATTCGTGATGGAACTTTCCATAAACCGAGTTGCATTAAATAGTAAAATCCTAGAATCTACAAATATGCAGATTGACCCTTGAAGTACTTGATCGAGTAGTGATGGCCTATCTATAAATTGACTACACTCAGGAAAGGATAAAAGATAATCTGTATACTGGGTGAGGTCTTTCAACTGAAAGAAGGGCTTAATAATATTTTCATGAATACTTTTCGACTCACAAACACTGCTAATGTAAATAATGCTTGCCTGTTTGTTCTCCAATTTAAGATCGCGAATTTCGGTATCACTAGAATTATTTAGTTGTTCAATTAACCACGCTTTAATATCATAATCCACAGCTTTCACCACTCTATTTCAAACCTCTCGAACACTCTAGGTAGATTGCTAGTATTTTACATTTTTCAGTATAAAGGATTTCCTTAATGGTTAAAATATATTCACCTATTTTGATTCCCATAAGGAGGTTTGATGACTGTGTATGCTGTACTCAATCAATAGAAGGAATCTCCGTTTGAAATGATAAGAACGATAATTTACACGGCACAAAAAACCGCTTAATTACTATTTCTAGTAAGTAAGCGGTTTTTATCACACATTGTTACTTCCTTGGATTTGATTGTTCCATATAATTATTATGATAATAATGTCAACTAAAAATCCATTACAATCTTTTTAACATTTCAGTTAAAATACCGCGTACTTATAAAGCAGGCATTATTATTACAACCTTTGTCCACTCATTCAACTTACTATATAGGGTTAATCCATATTCATCACCGAATGTGAGCCTAATTCTTTTGTGAATATTCACAATCCCTACACCCCTTGAATTACTATTTTCTGTATAATGCGAAACGCTATCCAACCCATTTTGAATTTTTTCAAGCTCAGATTCCTCTATTCCAGCCCCATTGTCATAAACTTCAAAGCATATATCCCCTTCTTCATTAAGAAATCCTTTTATTTTTAACTGCCCGCCTTCCTCCATTTCCTCAAGTCCATGGTAAACTGCATTTTCAACAACAGGCTGCAAAACCATTTTCAATGTCTTAAAGCCCATTATAGTGTCTGGCACATCTAGGTTCATAGAGTACCTATTTCCATACCGCAAGCCGATGATATACAAGTATTCCCTTATACACTCCACTTCCTCACTGATTAAGACGAGTTCGTCCTTTCGTATACTGTATCTAAATATATTGGACATACTTGAAGAAATTCTGGCAATGTCCTCAATTCCATTCGCCAGACCCATACCGCTGATACAGTTCAAGGTGTTATACAGAAAATGTGGGTTGATCTGGCTTTGAAGTGCAGAATATTCTGCTTGCTTTTTAGACAATTCCATCTCATATAATCTAGTTTGAGAACTAAAAATTCTTCTTGTCATCTCCTCAATTTGATCCAACATTTTATTAATATCCATAGCTAATATGCCAACTTCATTGGTTGATTGAACTTGCAATCTAAATCCAATATTTCTTTGACCTATTTGCTTCATATCCCCCACCAGTCCAATAACAGGACTCGTTATATTTTTCATAAAAAAATAGCCTATTGATACCAGAATAATCAGTAAAATGATGCCAGTTACAATGCCAAAGCTCTTCATCGACTGCATATCACTGGTCAATTCATTCAGAGGAAGCACACTAACTATCTTCCAACCTGCCCTTCCCAGTTCTCTTTGCTGTAGAATAACTTTATTGTTTTTATACATGACAGTCTTGCCAAATTCAGAGTCACTTTGACTTTCAAGTGTGATATCGTCAAAGAATTCCCCCTGCTTCATCTTATTATTTGCTGCAATTACCCTGTTTTCATTATCTAGTACGACGAAAAGTGCATTGGGTGTAAGCTCCATAGTCGCAATCATTTCTTGTATTGAGGAAGTATCAATCATAATAGTGCATACACCAACTCTTTTAAACAAATCAATTTTTCCGTTTGTATCTAGCATGGGATTTATATAGAAAAAGAAAAACTTGCCACTGCTATTATCTTTGAGTATATTTGTAAACATTGGCGCTTTGAAGCTATCCTCGGTATAATTGTATTTTTTTTGAAGTATTTCATATATATTGGAGTCATAGTCAAAAAATGTGGTGGTAATCCTACCTTTATAGTCTGTAATTCTGACACTATATATGTTAGTATTTAAGGATTTTACATCTCCTAACACATCTGTTGCAAATGGACCAAGAATTAACGACCGCTCAGCATAATTGTCAGAATATATAAAATCCTGTACATGCCTGTTATAAATAATCACATTAGACGCAGCCTCTACTTCATTTAACATTAAATTGATTTTTACAATAGTCTGATTGATAATATCGCTTTCATATTTACTCGCTCTTTCCTGTGTAAGTATAGAAAATCTGTAATAGTAAAATAGCTGGACCAGTATCATAAGAATAACAGAAACTCCAACAAAGAAAGCAATCTGGTACTTAAGTTTCAGCTTATTTATACCCAAAGAACACACCTTCTTTCTCAGAGATTCTGTATATGATTTTTTCTAAATTTTGCAGGAGGTACACCACAATATTTTTTAAATACCTTACTGAAGTAGTAGTAGTCGTTATACCCTACCATTTCTGCAATTTTTTCTATAGAAATATCTTCATTCATCAACAGTTCACAAGCTTTTTCAGTTCTGAGACCGGCAATAAATTCAGAGAAGGTCTTTCTGATAATTTTTTTAAAAAGTTCACAGCAATAAAACTGATTAATATAAAATTGGACTGCTAAGTCTTTAAGATACAGCTCCTGATTATAGTTAGCTTTGATATAATTCACCATTTTAATAAAAGATACATTAATTTCTTGACCATAAAGAGACGTTCCGTTATGCGCACCCAGTTCGCTAAATACTTCTTGCAAATAAACACATAGAGATTCAAAATCCTTGAACCGTGTGTATAACTCCGAATAGCTTAAAAATTCTAAATTCAAGTATGTGCTTTTATCCTCAAAATTTCTATTCATAATACTGACAATCTGATTCCAAAGATAAATGACTTCAACCATACCAAGTCCTTCAACCAGAAATAATTCCTGTAACTGAACATGAATTCCTTCAAGAAGCTCAAATTTACTATTTGTTAAAGCATTGGTGATTTTATTTACTATGGGTTTTAGTACTTGAATCTTGTTTGTATAGAAAAATACACCTTTTTGGATACCGACAAATGTCTTTAACGCTGCAATATTAGCTTCTTTAATCAGTTTCTTAAAATCTTCTAGTTTCTCCACTCTGGAACTAATGCCAACGCTTTTAATATGTAACTCTTTAAATAAATCATCCTCAATTTTATCAACCGCAATATTTTCTTCTATGTTCACTATATACTGGTATTTATGTAAGCCTACCTTAATTCCCAGAAAATGATAACCTTCTGATTCTTTCAGATCTTTTATAATGTCATTTTCACAATATATTACCATACAAAACCATACACCTTGAGTGTACTTATGCAAAAAATTATCTAGTTGTACGCTTTTTCGTCCTGAATCACCCATTAGCATCTCCAATAGTTCATGATTTTGGAGGTTTCTTTTCTTATCAAGGTGAATATAGGTTCTTTTTAGTAGTTCATCCGTTTTAGTTGGATCCATAGGCTTCAAGCAATAATCTAAGGCACCATTGCGAATGGCTTCCTGCGCATAGGAAAATTCAGCAAACCCACTTATAATAATAAATTCGGTATCGATCTTCTTTTGCCGAATAATCTTTATAAGCTCGATTCCATCAAAATTAGGCATCCGGATGTCCGTGAAAACCACATCTGGTCGCTCTGAACTGATGATATCAATTGCTTTTTTTGAACTGGTGGTTTCTCCAATAACTTCAAAACCATTTTCCTCCCAGTTAAATAATTTTCTGATCACAACCAATGCCCATGGTTCATCATCTACAATCAATACACGATACATATTCTCAACTCCTGTCTTATACGCCATTATATCATAGGTTCTCATCTCAATACAAATAATAAAAGGCCCTGAATTGTGAACCATATCACTCAAATCAGAACCTTTTATGCATTTTATAGCTGTTAATTACACCGTACTTGCTCTTACCAACTTAATTTTCTGTCTGCAATTTCTTTTTCTAATAGTTTGTACAAGTCATCACTAAGTATTGAATTCTCTTTGTCATTTTTATACCATTCACCATAGAATGAATTAATATCCTTACCACCTGTTTGATTCCAAAGAACATTCATATCCTTTTCTGCTTGTTCCGCTGTATATGCGCTACCGCTTACAATAGCTTTATTCCATATATCCGCGAGTTGCTGCATGATGCTGTTGTAATTTGAAGCCAACTCCTTTGGAAGTGCTGGAATATGTTCACTATATGTCACTGCGGGATACGCAATTTTTGTATTGAAATATGTTCTCCTTGTAGCATCCCAGAGAGCGGATTGTGCTTTCTGAATCGGATCACTTAAATCATATGGTCCGTGCGGATTGTTGAATACTTCGGTAGAACAAGCCATAAATAAGTCTCCTGCATAACTCACTTCTTCTTTATATTTATCTATGTCAATAATTTGAGGATAACCATCTACCATTTTATAGTGAGTGCCTTCTATTCCAAACTTCAAAGTTTTTTTGGTGCTTTCAAGTGCCATAAAATCCATATATTTTATTACTGACTCAGGATCTTCACACTGTGAGTTAACAAATGCAACCGCCTGTACCGTATTCGCAATAATTGCATTAAATTTACCGACTGGTGAAGTAGGAAGTTCTATCGGGATAAGTTCTGCAGTAGGTACATTCGTTTTCAAAGTTCCTAAATCTGAAAGCGTTACGTTTTCTCCTGCACAGATTATTCCGACTTTACCGGAGGTAATATCCTGTCTAGCCTTTGCTCCGTTTTTATCCAGTAAAAATTCCTTGTCACAAGCATTGGCATCGTAGATTGCTTTTCTAAATTTGGCCCATTCAGTCAAAGGTTTTGTGTCATATACCAATTCGCCATTTTGGACTGTATAAGGAAACCCTGCAATCTTTGAAGCTGGCGTATTGAAACCGAAAATCATCCTACTTGATTCACCACCCAAAACTTCCGCAAAACCTATTGAATCTGCTGTACCAGTGCCATTCAGGTCTTTTCCAGTAAATGCTATAGCAACATTTAATAGCTCTTCCGTAGTTGTAGGTATTTTTAGATTCAATTTATCCAACCAATCTTTTCGGATGTACAAACCAACCAAAGGAGCGTTCTCAGTTATTCTTCCAAACTGATACATTTTTCCGTCATCCATGAGTCCAACCTTTTCAAGCGCGGGATTCATCTTCATCCAATCTTTATAGGTCGTACTGTATTCATCAATCAAATCATCAATGGGCAGCATTAAACCCTGATCATAATACTGTTGTTTTAACGTTGGATCATATTCCAAGCATAAATCAGGTGCAGTACCTGAAGCAAAAAGCACTCCGAATTTCTGCCCAGGATCTTGTCTTGGTATTGCTACAAAGGTTACATCCACAGGACCGTTTTCATTAATCCACTTGGTCCACCTGTTTTCGATAGCACTACCTTCGCTAGATGCAATATTGCCACGTTCATATACAGAAACGGTAATATGCCCTCGCTTTTCAGGCTCAGTACTAGCTGGTTCAGTTGTTGCAGCAGCAGTATCAGTATTTGCAGCAGTAGTAGCTGCTGTATCAACACTATTTTTTCCACCACAACCAGTCAAAAAGAAACTGGCTGATAAAACAGCAACAAGTAATATGGATATGAATTTCTTTGTTTCCCCACTCATTTTCATTTTCATTCTCATAACATTTCCTCCCAAAATTTTTTTGATTAATTCATTTTTATTAAATCTTAAAACACTACCCCTTTATTGAGCCAAGCATCACCCCTTTTACAAAAAATTTCTGTAAGAACGGATATGCACAAAGCATTGGAATCATCATAACGAATATACCCGCTGCCTGAATACCTTCACCAGTCATGTTCTTTGCTACTTCTGGATCCATAAACGCGGCATCGGTAAGCATACTGCTGTTTCTAATCATCTCCTGTACAACAACTGTCAAGGTATATTTCTTGGGGTCACCAATAAACATAAGCGTATTTAAAAATTCATTCCAATTCGCTACCATATAAAATAGCGTCATTGTGGCTAATAATGCCTTTGAAAGTGGCAATATGATCTGTACTAAAAGTCTGAATTCTCCACAGCCATCAACAGCGGCTGCTTCGCTTAATTCTATGGGAATATTCTGAAAAAACGACTTCATGATGAGTACATTGTACGTACTTATTAAAGTAATTAGCCAAATTGAACCATAACTATTTATCAGCCCCAAAGCTTTCATCAACATAAAATTAGGTAAAATACCCCCAGAAATCAGCATTGTAAAAACAATAAACTTACTAAAAAAAGCGCGGCCTTTAAAGTATGGACGTGACAATGGATAGGCAGCCAAAACTGAAAATGTTATATTTAGAAATACACCCACTACAGTCACCAATAGACTATTTTTAAACGCTCTAATAATTGGAGATATATTAAACAATGTTTTATAAGACTCCAAACTCCATTGTACAGGAAAAATACCGACCTTGCCCGATACTACAGCATTTGCTCCACTGACAGATGTTGAAAACAGATTCATTAACGGAATCAGGCAAGATAAGGCTGCTATGGTTACAAGAACATGACAAATCGTGTTGAATATTTTTTCTTCTCTGCTTGCTTTCATGAGTGATCCTCCCTTACCATAAACCTTCACCAAATTTTCTGGCTATTTTATTGGATGTAAATATAAATATGAAACCAATTAGTGATTCTAACAATGACATAGCCGACGTAAGACTGTAATTACCCTGTTGGATTCCCACACGGAATATGTAAGTAACATCTGCAACATCATTTACCGCAGCATTCTGTAACATATAAATCTGATCAAAGCCCATTTGCATAACTCTTCCCAATGACAATATCAGTACCACAATAATTGTTGATGCGATTCCAGGGAGTGTAATATGCCATATTTGCTTGATTTTTCCTGCACCATCGATTGCCGCTGATTCGTAAAGCGTAGGATCTATCGTTGTTAACGCAGATAAAAATAAAATTGCGTTAAATCCTGCATCCTTCCATATACCAGACCCAACAAATATCATGATCCACGTCTTCGGCGTATTCAGAAAGGGTATGGTATGCCCTGTAAGTTCCTTGATATAGTGATTAATAATGCTCCCATTCCCTTGCCCGAAGATTGAAACAATCATTCCTGCCACTATTACCCACGACAGAAAGTATGGAAGATATATCAATGTTTGCGCCGATGTTTTAAACCACTTCTTTTTGACTTCATTGATCATTATCGCTAAAATAATTGGCACTGGAAAACCAATAATAATACTAAGTAATCTCAGGAATACCGTATTGTATAGTACCTTTAAGCAATAAGGATTGGAAAAAAGCATTTTAAAATTATCAAATCCAACCCATGCACTTCCCATAATGCCATCCAGGATTCGGTAGTCTTTAAATGCAACGATCAGTCCACCAATCGGAAGATAACGAAAAACAATATAGTAAATAATGATAGGAAGAAACATGATATACAGGGGTAAACTTCTTTTTACGTTCTTTGAGTAGAATCTTTTTAAACGTATGGACCATGTCAGTGTAGCTGTTTTTGATTTAGTGTGCATTAAATTTTGCGAACGCATAAAAATTTTCCTCTCTGAAATTGATTTAAGAGGTAAGATTAATTTTCAGAACTAAACTTTGAAATTTCTCTTATGTCTTATGACACTATAATACAAATATTTCATAGTTTTAACAATGTACTTAATTGAGTTTATTTGTACAATATTGGGTTTGTGCTTGAACCATACTCGACTCTGGCAGATTGAAGCCTTTATCGGTTTGAATAAGAGACTTTGATACCTTCCGGTGCAAATATTTCAGCTTTTCCAGACACGTAAGATACCTTTACACGTCCCTTTATCGTCTGAATCTCAAGGTTTATATGTTCTATCGCAGCAGGAATATGGGGGGTGAAGATAATATAAAAAAGGTTGTCATAATTGTGACAACCTTTTTTATAAGCCCATTCCATTTGATATATGTTATGTGTTAAGTGACCTTGAATTTCGACGGTGTTACTTGCATAGTGCGCTTAAAAATTTCGTTAAAATGCTTTAAATCGTGGTAACCCACTTCGGCGGCGATATCGATAACCTTAAGCGACGTGCTTTTTAAAAGTTCACATGCCTGCTCTATGCGCCGCTGTTGCAGATATTCCTTGAAGGTATAGCCTGTCACCGCCTTGAACCGCCGCGAAAAGTACGCAGGGCTGACGAATGCGGCCATTGCAAGCTCATCTAGTTTCAAGTTCTTGGCGTAATTAACGTTGATGTACTCAAGCGCCTTGTCAAACTGTGCCTGCTCAAAGCTTTTTTGCGAACTCACCACTTTGTTGGCGCGGAAGATGATCATCAGCAGCTCAATCAAATATGCACGGATTACCTGTATATAGCCATAGTCTTTTTCACTGTACTCTTTTAACATTTTGCAAAACAGTTCATGCGTGATATTGGAGGTCGTTTCCCAATAGGTTTTCAGGCTTTCCGTGTGCAAGGATTGAAAGAGAAAGTGACGCGTCAAATCTGAGAAGTCGCGGCTGGCAGTCATTGAGTACCCAAACAGCACGGGAGTGAATAGGCAGTTGTATATAGTAAGCGTGGAATTGGGGCTGGGTGTGAAGCTGTGGGGCACATCATAGTTTATGACAAAAATGTCGCCCGATGCTATAGGGACATCCTTGTCGCCTATAGTGTGGATGCCCGTGCCGTCAGCAACAAAGGTGATTTCTATAAAGTCATGTGTATGTGGGGCTAACGGAAAAGACACGGCAACGAGGTTAATATACACGTCCTCCGAATCTAAGTAGTCTTCTTTTTTATAAAAATCCATGTTGGCCATTCCCGAATTAACATGTTTTTCAGATAAATGCATTTGAACAAAATTCCCCCTTACTAAATGTAAATTCCCCCCAAGACCTATGGCAAAATTGGCATTATGATTATACCATACCATAAACTTTACAAAAAGGAGAATTTCATGAATAAAAAACTTAAAGTCGCAATAGTAGGTGGCGGCGGGATATCCCCCTCACACTATGACGCATGGCAGGCACTTGATATGGTAGAACTTGTCGGCGTAGTTGATCTTGTAGCCTTAACGAGGGAACGCCGCGCCGCTGAATGGGGAATTCCCGCGTTTGCCACGCTAGAAGAACTGGTCAATAACGTTGATGTGGATACAGTCGATATATGCACACCAGAGCACGTACATTTTGAGCTATGCAAGCAAGGCTTTGAACTCGGGCTTAATGTGCTTACTGAAAAAATTCTAACCGCCAATATGCATGACGGCCTTGAACTCGCACAACTTGCGCGCACAGGCAAGATTCTGACGGGCGTAAACTACAACTACCATCATTTCCCCGTATTGCGGTACTTGTATGACGCGGTGAAAGGCGATGGCTTTGGTCATGGTAAAGTGAAGATCATCAATTTGAACACCCATTCGTTTTGCTTCCATCATTTGCTACAGGCGATTTTGTGGATTATGGGAACACCCGAAAGCGTATCTGCATCAGGTGTTGAGCGTGATTGGCCCGAAACGTTCTATAACACCTTCAAAATTGCAGACGACTTGATTTACATACCTGGCAAGGCGTTTATGGGACAGCTTTACTATGCTGACAATACGATTGTTAATATTACGTCGTCCTATGTCCAATCGTTGTCATCGCTTCCGTTCCAGTATGTGGCGATATTCGAGGATGGTGCATCACTTGAGGCGACGGGTCTAGATTGGAGGGGCGATATGACGGGTCATATGGTATGGCTGCCAAACGGCGAAAACCTTGTCCCATCAATTTACAAGGGTATTGACAGGAGTAATGCCCTGAGTTTTAAGTACTCAATTAAGAGTGTAGCCGAGTCGTTTCTAGCGGGTAAGTCGGCGGAATCTACATGGGAGGACGGATATAATGTAATGGCGGTGGATAACGCGTTGCTGAATGCGGGACGCACTGGAAAGGTGGTAATATTATGAATATGAATAGATTGGGTATTAGTACATTAACGTGGGTATCAAAGCCAATAACAGAAGCCATCAAAATTGCAGCAGAGTTGGGGTTTAAGGAAGTAGACCTCGGTATATTGAATGGCTGGTCAGAGTTTGGCGCTATACAGCTTGCACAGGATTTTGACAAGTACGCAAAGCCTGTAAAGGAAGCTCTCATGCAGTACCACATGACAGCCACAAGCATTAACGCCAACCTTAAGAACCCTGAAATATGCCCCCAGCAGCAACAGGTGGAGGCTTTGGGCAAGGCAGCAGCGTACTTTGGCTGTACCGCAGGTGTGACGTTACCAACAGGTGGAGTTGATGAGGATGTAAACGATGTGGCACAAAAACTCAAGCCTATATTGAATACGTTTCACAAATATAACATAGATTTAATAGTGGAAACACATTCATTCACGACGACGGAGCGTTTAGACAAAACCTTCGATTTGTTGAACGCACTGCCAGGGTTGAAGCTGACACTGGACGCTAGCCACTATATTATACGCGGATATCAGCCATCCGAAATTGTTAAGCTGATTCCGTGGACGGGGCACGCCCATATTCGTCCATGCGGTACGGCTGGTTGGGACACCATTCAAATAGAAGCCGCTGATTGCACACCGCTTATGTATGAATGGATTTATGAGATGGAAAAAGCGGGGTACAACAGATCCTATGGATTTGAAGTGATAGAGAATTTCAGTATAAAGGATGTAGTTGGCGCGACAATGTATATGAAGGACAAGATCGTCGGGTAAACT
>CAZJIO010000023.1:0-3866 GCA_964546035.1 uncultured Eubacteriales bacterium
AGAGCCGCAATGCCTGCTCAGCACCTTCATAGCCACCGACCATTCCATTCATTGCATCGAGGGATAGGAGCTCCATCAGTGGAAATTTTTTAGTAAACCATTCCATCATATGCTCATTTTCATTCATTGAGAAAGTACAGGTTGAGTAGACCATTAATCCACCAGGTTTTAACATCCTCTCGGCGGAAGGCAAAATTTCCTTTTGTAAGGCTTCATAATATGAAACACCTGTCTCTTCCCAGTTTTTAATCATGGAAGGGTCCTTACGAAACATACCCTCCCCCGAACAGGGTGCATCTACCAACACTTTATCAAAATAACCTTCAAAATAGGCTTCTAACTTCTTAGGCGTTTCGCTTAATACCAGCGCATTCTTTATGCCAAAAATTTCAATGTTTTTTACAATGGCTTTAGCTCTAGAAGGACTGATATCGTTACATACCAGCACCCCGGTATTATTCAATCTAGCCCCAAGCTGTGTGCTTTTCCCCCCTGGTGCTGCGCATAGATCCAGTACTTTATCTCCTTTTTCAATAGGCAGCACAGAAGCAGGCGTCATAGCGCTGGGCTCTTGAATATAAAATAAACCCGCATGATAGTAGGGATGTTTTGCCGGCTGCAATGGGGATGGATAATAAAAGCCATTATTGGCCCACGGAATTTCTTCAAGTTCAAAAGGAGCAATTTCTTTAAAATGATTGGCATCAATCTTAATTTCATTGGATCTTAAACCTTGAAAATAGGGTTCCTCTAATGACTTCCTATAGGCATCGTATTCAGTTTTCAACAATTCTTTCATGGTCTTTTCAAAATCAATGGGCAGTATCATATGCTGTCCTTCCCTAACGTCTTAACTGAGTCAACTTAAAATCTAAATAATCTGCTGAAATCAATTGATAACAAACACCTCTGACGACACCCCTAGGTGCTTGCTCAAAGTTGTCCACCCCATGAACGTGTCCATACACGACGTTTTTGACACCATAGGCTTCTATAACATCTGTAAAACCTGAAGGTTCAAAATGTTCATTCATTGGTGGAAAGTGCATCATGACTAGGATCTCTCTCTGGGGTTTTGCTTGCTTCAAAGATAATTTCAATCTTTCTACTTCTCTATTATAAATCTTTTGATCCTCATTTGTAAACCCGGCGGAACCAGGGCAATTCCACCCTCTGGTCCCACATATTGTCAACTCCTGGTATTCAAAACAATCATTTTGCAAGAAATGTAGTCTTTCATTACCAAAATCATTTCTAAGTTTTGATAAAGAAGACCACCAATAATCATGATTTCCCTTAAGCAATAACTTATTTCCCGTTAAGTCCTTAATGAAATCCAGGTCTGGTTGGGCTTCTTTCAAAGAGTTAGCCCAAGAAATATCACCAGCAATCAACACCAAATCGGAGTCTTTAACTTGACTGATCCAACTCTTTTTAATTTTTTCAAAATGTCTTTCCCAATGGGACCCAAATTGATCCATTGTTTTCCCTTGAGAAAAGCCCAAATGTAAATCACCTATTGCATAAATCATATCATCACCTAGCTTCACCTAGTATTACCTGTTACTAAATACTTTGCACCTTATGCTTTTCTGCTATAATATCCAGTTGCCTGCTAAATAACACCAATTTCTCAATACTGCCTTCTTCCCAAATGGTATAAAATTCCTCTTGAATTTGATGAATTTCATTGGGGTTGGAACTCACTTTACTGATATTTTGAATGTTATTAAGTATATCTGCAATAACACTAGACTTGTACTGAAAAGTATCCTGTGCATCTAATATTTCACTTCTAATTTTCGACATTTCTTGATCCAGTTTATGAGCTGCTTCTGCTGCTAAAATAAGGCGTTCTTTAATATCTGATGGAATATTACGTTTGTATTTATACTTTAATGAATGTTCAATGGTTGCCCAAAAATTCATTGCCAGTGTTCTGATCTGAATCTCAGCCTGAATTTTCTTTTTACCAAGTGCCGTATGTACTTCATAATAAATAATCACATGGTAACTCTTATAACCACTCTCTTTTGAATTTGAGATATAATCCTTTTCGTATTTGATCTCTAAATCCGTACGATTTCGAATCAAATCAACGACCACATCAATATCCTCAACGAATTGACAAATGATTCTGATGCCTGCGATGTCTTCAATTTCCTCTTCTATCATACTTAAGGGAATATTTTTTTTATTTGCTTTTTCTAAAATACTGGATATTTTTTTGACTCTACCTGCAACCAGCTCAATCGGAGAATGCTTGCCCAATTTAAAATTTTCGTGGACGATGCTGTTAAACTTGATCTCTAATTCACTGACAGCCTGCTGATAGGGTATAAGAATTTCTCTCCACATTTGCGTTTCCATTAATTAATCTCCTCAACACCTCTATAATCCTGCACTATATATAATGCCAAAATTAGAACATCTTACTTTTGACGTTTTAATCATATCTAATTATTATAACATAGTTACACTACTTTTCATACACTAAAATATTACTGGATCGATCTTGTGTATCCAGCATTTGTAAAATGGCATAGGGGTTTACCCAAAACTCTCTGCCATCTAGATCAATGGAAATCCCCATATGCAGATGAACATCAAATTGATCCCTTGTTCCTTCAGGTCCATAACCCGTACTCCCCATATATCCAAGTAAATCTCCTGCCTTAACCCGGTCACCTTCTTCAACACCCGCATATTTCTCCAAATGGGCATAATAAAAATAAGCACCACTATCAGAACGAATCCCTATTCTATAACCGCCAAGCTCTAGCCACCCTTTATTTTCCACGATACCATCTGTCATGCTGACAATATTTAGATAACCCTTTTCATTTTCTACATCCATAATATCGGTACCCATATGCTTCCGATCGCCACCATAGGTGCGCTGTGCCAAAAAGGAGTTTGAATAATAATACCGATTAATATCTTCTGCCTTTGATCCAGTAACCGGAAAACATTCTAAATCATCCAATATCATGCCATAAAGCCTTTCAACACTGGGTTCAGATCCACGAATAAGTTGCTCCTTTAGTGGTATATCTATATCTATCAGATTAAAGTTATTTTCCATCATCAAGGCTGATACATAGGCTTTAAATTCCAAATTATTTTCATAGCAGAACGCCTTAATCCGTAGCAAGTCATTTCCTGATACATTCATGGACGAAAAACCTTGAATATCAATATGTACTGCTGAGGATGATTCAGTTCCCTTATAAAAGACATCTTCAAGGGACAAATTAATCAAGAAACCAATCACAAAGCCTATAAAAATAAGTCTCATCAGCTTCCTTTCCATACTTGGCCTCCTTTAAGCATTTATACTATAGTACTCTTAAAGTTTGCGCGTTATTCCCTATAAAAAAACGCTCTCCATAAGAGAACGTTTTTATTCGTATTATGACCTCATATACCGCATGGCATTTCCAAGGTTATTTCTTCGATTTGATTTATCTCTCAAAATATTCACGAAAGTCAGGATCCAAAAGCCGAGAATAATTTGAATGTATTGAATCCAGCTACTGCCTTGTAGCATGCCTCCAAATTGTTTTGTGAACAGTTGATTTGTCAGCTCATCTATTTGAGGGATAAAGGATAGGAATAATAGAAGGACTAAAACAAAAGATTCTACAACGACAATAACCAAAGTTCTTGCAACGCCTTTTGAATGGCTATAGGCAAGTAACATAAGACTGCCAAACAAAATATTCATCCCAATTAAACCAATGGCTTGAAGAGAAAATGGCACATTCATTTCAGACTGAAGGTTATACGCTAAAACCGATAAACCTATTAAGCCTAATAGAAAAAGGACTCTTTTCATATAGTGCATGGCAACTTCTCCCTTAACT
>CAZJIO010000023.1:3923-16137 GCA_964546035.1 uncultured Eubacteriales bacterium
TTCTATCTTCTTTTATCTGATCTTTCTTAAGAAAGCTTTTGCACGTTCGGTTTTAGGATTCTCAAAAAACACTTTTGGGTCGTCTTCTTCTACAATGACCCCTTCATCCATAAATACGACTCTTGTGCCCACTTCTTTGGCAAAGTCCATTTCATGGGTAACCACAATCATGGTCATACCTTCTTGAGCTAATTTTTTCATAACTTCAAGAACTTCACCCACAAGCTCAGGATCTAGTGCAGATGTAGGTTCATCAAAAAGCATGATTTTAGGGCGCATAGCTAGCGCTCTAGCAATAGCAACTCTTTGCTGTTGTCCACCTGATAGACGTGATGGGTACTCGTTTTGCTTTTCTAAGAGCCCTACCATTTCAAGGAGCTTTATTGCATACTCTTTAACTTCATTTTTATTTTCGCCTTTGACCAACGTAGGCGCGCACATAAGATTTTCAAGCACAGTAAGGTGTGGAAAGAGATTAAATCTTTGAAAAACCATCCCCAATTCTGAACAAACCTGAGCCATTTTGGTATGAGGCAATTTTAATTGCCCTTTTCCATAACCATTTGAATCAATCAGTTCACCTTCTACATAGATTTCGCCAGAAGTTATCCTTTCAAGATGGTTGAGACATCTCAGTAGCGTGCTTTTACCTGAACCACTTGGCCCAATCACACAAAGCACTTCACCTTTATCAACATTTAAATTAATACCTTTAAGCACTTGTAACTTGCCAAAGGATTTGTGTATATCTTTGAATTCAATCATCATAGCCCAGCACCTCTATTCGTATAACGAGTATTTTTTTTCAAGTCTTTGGAAAATCACTGTGAAGATCGTTGTAAAGAACAAATAAATACCAGCGGCATATAAGTAAAATATGGCACCATTCTTGTTAGCCATAACAGTTGTATATCGCATCAGTTCCATCATACCAATTGCTGATACCAAAGAGGAGTCTTTTAGAAGCATGATGGCTTCATACCCAACTGGTGGAATCAGTCGACGATAGGATTGAGGAATAATGACTTTAAACATCGCTAATAAGACATGCCCAAAGCTTTAGAGGCTTCCATTTGTCCTTTATCGATGGACTGTATTGCAGCTCGAATAATTTCAGCTAGGTAAGCTGCTGAATTAAGACTTAATGCAATGATGGCTGCTGGAAATTTAGCTAGAGTGATACCAACTGCTGGTAAAACATAGTAAATAACAAAAATTTGGAGAAGTAATGGTGTACCTCTAAAAATCCAAATATAAATCCAACAAAAGCCGTTTATTATTTTATTTCTAGAAATTCTACCTAGTGCAAAAAACAAACCTAAAAACAAGCCGACTACAACCGCTAGCACTGTAAGTTCAACTGTCATCCAAGATGCTTTTAATAATTCTATAAATTGTACTTTACTCATGTCATTTTCCCCTTAGTCATTAGAATGAAAATCTCTTAGCAAAACCTCATACAAAATGAAAGAATGGGCTTTGTTAAATTATTTTCTAACACTCGTTTACCTTACTCAGATAAACGAGTGTATAAAAAATCTATCTTAATTCTTGATCGATGTTCGATGTATAGTCTTTAGCAAACCACTCCATAGAGATTTCTTTCATTTTACCATTTTCTTGTAATTTTTTAATAGCCGCATCCATTTGCTCTTTAAGCTCTGTATTGCCTTTTTTAATGCAAATTGCAATGGGTTCATTGGTTAATTGAGCAGAAGTAATAACATAATCATCTGGACTATTTGTAGCATAATCAAGAGCAACTGCATAGTCGACGACAACACAGTCTAATCTTCCAGCTTTTAAATCTGAAAAAGTTTGCAAAATAGTGTCATATTTAGTTAATTCAAAAGGTGTTAGGGCATTTTGTTTTTCCGCAGCGGTATCAGCAGTTGTTTCGATTTGAACACCAACTTTTTTACCTGCTAAATCTTCTGGTGTTTGAATGGATTCATCCCCAGGAGCAACAACAATAACTTGTCCATTAGATAAATAAGGGACTGAAAAATCATGTAAATCTAATCTTTCTGGTGTCAAGCTTACAGAAGAAATGATACAGTCATATTTGTCAGCATCTAACCCCATAAAGATTCCTGCCCAAGCTGTAGGGATATACTCAAATTCAACACCTAATTCTTCAGCAAGTGCTGTGCCAAAATCAATATCAAAACCGACTAATTGGTTGTTATCATCTCTATATTCCATTGGAGGATAGGAATCATCTACACCTATTGTGATAATTGTTTTAGAACCATACGTATCATCAGCTGCTTCTTTTTTACATGCGCCTAAAGATAAAACCAAAACCAATGCTAATAAAAGTACACTTATTTTTTTCATTTACATTCTCCTCTGTTCATTATATTATTTATTATCAATGCAATTATATTACACTATAGATATCAAAAATGCAAGTTTAAATTAGATTTCCTTCATTTTACACTTTAAAGCACTGCATCGATAAACCTTATATAATGAGGCTTCATAACAAGCCTCATTATATATTTGTTTGTTATTTATAGCCTTTTTGAATTATTTATCTGTTTAACTTGTCAAAAATGGATTCTCTGATTTTACTCTTTGTAAAAATAACATTGGAGTCCTCATTAATCATAGCTCTTCTAATGTACTCGATTTCACTTTCGGTCAACTCTACGGTACGTACTTGTTCAGATTTTTTAAGTAACTTGGATAGGGCTTTAATGACATTTTCCCCATCTGCTTGACTTGAGAAATAATAAACATCAAATTGTTCATTATATTCGCCCTTATTTTCTTTATAAATTTCAATGATCTTATCCGTACTGATTCCTGTTGCCTTTTTGATCATATCCGGTTGAAATTCGCCTGCTAGATCAATATAAAAAAACCCTTCTTTTACCCCACTTCTTCTTAAAGCAAAACCATTATTTACCATATTTTTGTATCCTCCAAAATTCTTATGCTTCAATAAATCCATTATCTTTTAACAGGCCTTCACCATCTGCCGCCTGTGTTGCCAAGACATCACACCGTTCGTTTTGGGGATGTCCATCGTGACCTCTCACCCAAATAAACTCTGTTTGATGCTTGGTTGTATGGTCTAAAATAATTCTCCATAGATCTTCATTCTTAACTGGCTCTTTTTTCTTACCTCTACTCCAGCCATTCAAAACCCAGCTGTTGAGCCAACCAAGATTAAAAGCATTCACAATATACTGAGAGTCCGAATAGACTTGAACATGACAGGGCTTAGTGAGTATTTCAAAACCTTTTAAGACTGCCATCAACTCCATTCTGTTATTGGTTGTACACAGGTATCCGCCACTCAACTCTTTCACATGTAGTTGGTCCTTTGAATCTGTGAATTCTAACACAACTCCATAACCACCAGGACCTGGATTACCTCTACACGCACCATCTGTAAAAATCTTCACTTCCTGCATCACTATTTCCCCACTTTTCAATCTTTTCACCTTATTATAAATACAATGGGATTAAATGTAAAGACTAAAACAAACTCAATTGGTTGGTCTCTGACATCCCTGTTAAAATTCCCATTTGCTTCATCAGTTCTATAACTGTTTTTGTCACCTTGGTACGCTCTCTTAAATTCTCTAAAGAGACAAAAGGACCGTCTTTTCGAGCTTCAACTAAATTCTCAGCTGCTTTTTCACCAAGACCTGAAATAGCACTCAGGGAAGGCATGATCTTACCATCAATAATCAGGAATTTTTTCGCATCTACCCTGTACAAATCAATAGGCAAGAAAGAAATACCTCTCGCATACATTTCTTGTACGATTTTCATATCCTTAATCATGGCTTTTTCTTTATTCGTCATGAGATCATCATCTGACCCACTTGGTCTTTTCGAGGATTGTTCACGCTTAATAAAGTCTCTCAGATGTTCATCTAAAGCTTCTTTACCCATACACATGATTTGATACTCAAAATTTGCAGCTCTAATGCTATAGTAAGCTGCATAATATGCCACGGGATAATACACTTTAAAATAAGCAATCCTATAAGCCATCATAACATAAGCAACTGCATGAGCTTTAGGGAACATGTATTTAATGGCTTTACAGGATGCAATGTACCAGTTAGGCACATGACTTGCCCTCATCGCTTCAATCCACGGTTCTTGAAGCCCTTTTCCTTTACGAACACTCTCCATAATCGTAAAGGAGAGCCCTTTTTCTACACCCATGTGAATGAGGTAGGTCATAATATCATCTCTGGTACAAATAACTTCAGAAATAGTGGCTGTTTCATCCTTGATGAGCAGTTGCGCATTGTTCAACCACACGTCCGTTCCATGCGATAGCCCAGATATTCGAACAAGTTCCGAAAAATTCTTTGGTTTGGTATCGGTCAACATTTGCATAACAAAATCCGTACCAAACTCTGGCACGCCTAAACAGCCTAGATTACATCCCCCGATGGTATCTGGTGAAATACCAAGAGCTTCAGTACTTCGAAACAAGGTCATAACCTTTGGTTCATCTAGGGGAATAGCCACAGCATCAACGCCCGTAATATCCTCTAACATTTTAATAATCGTTGGATCGTCATGACCCAATATATCTAATTTAAGTAAATTATGATCAATGGAATGATAATCAAAATGTGTCGTTGTTGTGGTGGAAGTCATATCATTCGCGGGTCTTTGTACAGGTGTAAACTTATAAATCTCTTGATCCTTAGGGACAACAATAATCCCTCCTGGATGTTGCCCCGAGGTTTTTCTTACACCGGTGCATCCTGCCACAAGCCGATTAATTTCAGCTTTGTTGACGGTTAACTCCCGTTCATCGAAATATTTTTTTACATAACCATAGGCTGTTTTTTCTGCTAAGGTACCAATAGTTCCCGCTCTAAAAACATGACCGATACCAAAAAGCTCCTCGGTAAAATCATGAGCCTTACTTTGGTATTCTCCAGAAAAATTCAAGTCAATATCGGGTTCTTTATCGCCCTTAAAACCAAGAAAGGTTTCAAAAGGGCTATCATGACCTTCTTTTAATAATTTTTCTCCACAAACCGGGCATTTTTTATCCGGTAAGTCGCAACCAGAACAACCTGCGTATTTCCTAATTTCTTCAGAGTCGAATTCAGAATAATAACATTTTCCACACAAATAATGGGCGGCTAAAGGATTAACCTCAGTGATGCCTGACATGGTTGCAGCAAAGGAGGAGCCGACTGATCCACGTGATCCTACAAGGTAACCTTCTGCATTGGATTTCCAAACCAGCTTTTGTGCGATGATGTACATAACAGCAAAGCCGTTAGTGATAATAGAATTAAGCTCTCTCTCAAGTCTTTCTTCCACCACTTCTGGCAACACCTCACCATACATGGACTTGGCCTTTTCATAACATATGCGTTTCAGTTCTTCCTCAGAACCATCGATTCTTGGCGGATACTTATTAGGTGGTACAGGGGTGATCTTCTCTACACTGTCGGCTATTTTATTGGTGTTTTCGACCACCACCTCATAAGCTAGCGCATCCCCTAAATAGTAAAACTCATCCAACATCTCTTGAGTCGTCCTGAAATATAAAGGCGCTTGTTGATCTGCATCTGAAAAGCCTTTTCCCGCCATCAAAATACGTCTAAAAACTTCATCTTCAGGATTTAAAAAGTGAACATCACAAGTAGCAACCGTTAATTTACCAAACTCTTTAGAAAGTTCAATGATCTTTTTATTAATTTCCATGAGTTGTTGCTTATTTTCAAGAATTTTGTCTCTCAACATGAACTCATTATTGCCTAGAGGTTGAATTTCAAAATAATCATAGAAACTAGCGATTCGATTAATCTCTTCTCGATCTTTATTGTCTAGTATCGCCTTAAATAATTCACCCGCTTCACAAGCAGACCCCAGCAAAATCCCTTCTCTATAGGTTTTAAAAACACTTTTAGGAATTCTAGGCTGTTTGAAATAGTAGTCAATGTGTGCTTTAGAAATTAACTCGTACAAGTTTCTCAAACCCGTTAAATTTTGAGCGATCATAATGGCATGGTTAGAACGGAGTTTCTTAACATTTTTAGAATGGGTATGTTCATAGCTGACATATTGATCTAAATTATGTATGTTTAAATTATCCAGGTGACTGGTTAAATAATTGAAAATGCCCGCAGTAGCCTCGGCATCGTTCACAGCGCGATGGTGCCCTTCCAGCTTGATATCAAATTCACTGGCTAAAGTACCCAGTTTATGATTCTTAATGTCAGGAAAAAGGGTTCTAGCAAGCTCTAAGGTGTCTATACTGGTATTCTCAATGGTCACTTCCAATTGTTTTGCAAAGTATTTGATAAAGCTAAGATCAAAATCTGCATTATGAGCAACCAGAATATGATCCCCTGCAAATTCAAGAAACTGGGGCAAAACCACTTCAATACCAGGGGCATCCGCCACCATCTCCTGAGATATGCCTGTCAGCTTTTGTACATTCATAGGAATAGGTCTTTCTGGGTTAACAAAGCTGCTGTATCGATCGATCACTTTTCTGCCTTGCATTTTAACGGCACCAATTTCTGTGATTTTATCATTTCCTGGATAAAACCCAGTGGTCTCTAAGTCAAAAACAACATAGATATCATCAAAACTTTGTCCCTTAGAATGCCTCACTGTAGGCTTCTCATCATCTACGATATAGGCTTCCACACCATAAAGGATTTTAATATCGCTTCTTTCTGCTGCATGAAAGGCTTCTGGAAAAGCTTGTACAACACCATGGTCTGTAATGGCTACGGCTTTATGTCCCCATTTTATGGCTTGATTAACCGCATCCTTTGCACTAACGACAGCATCCATTTCGCTCATTTGCGTATGTAAATGAAGCTCCACCCGTTTGACATCCGCCTCATCTGTTCTTGTTCTTCTAAAATCCGCAACTTCCTCTAGTGCATTTACCATAATAATGCTTTCTTTTTGATATTCGTCGAATTGAAGTCTGCCTGAAAGTCTTACGAATAAGCCTGCTTTAATTCTTCCTTCTGTTTGGAGCTCGTAAAGCTCTGGTTTTAAAAAGGTTTTACACGTGACAGAATTCGAGAAATCTGTCACATCAAAAATGAGCAGTTTTTTGCCGCCTCTGGTGTCTCTTTCTTCATAGTTAATAATACGACCTTCTATGATCACCTCATTGGTTTCTTCACCAAAGGTTTTGATATAGGTCACTTCACCAAATATTCTCTTCTTACCAATAATCATAGGATCTGCTTTGGCATTTTCCTTATCTTCTTTCTTAATCACTTTTTTAGGTAAGGCTTTGGTCATTTGCGCATTTTGATCTATTTGAAGTTCTTGAAGCAACATTTTTTGCTCGATATCATGTCTTTCGAGAAATTTCTCAACGAGTTCAACCCCTTCTTTTTTAGTAAATACGACAGTCATGATGATGCCAAACTTATTCATAAATAAGGCGCTTACCTTTTTACTGACCTCATACTTATTGAGATAGGTATAAAGATGTTCTTCGAACTCATAATAAACCGTTGATTCTTTGATGACGTAAGGAGAATGCGCTAATTTGACACCGCACACAGGATTAATACTTCTTAATTGATAAAAAATGGCACCTTGATAGAACTCATAGATTTGCTTAAAAGACATCTCATGAATCAGTTCAAAACGCTCCACTAAGGTCACTTTAAAATCTTGCGCCAAATTTAGATGAAGCTTAATGGCTTCTTCTAGTTTTTCAATGAATTGTGGATAAACAATTTGTGCTAGAACAATATGTACGAAAAGATGGTTTGCTTTTTTGTCCATATAAATATTTTCAACGGAGCACTCATTAAAGTAATCCTTTAATGAGTCCCCAAGCTTTAATTTTGGAAATACGTCTTTAAATTGCTTCGTCACGATCATCACTCCTATGGTTTAAAAGCGGCTTACATCCGATTGATTTCTTCAAGTAATGCTTCAATAAGTTCGCTTTCTTCTACTTTTCTAATGAGTTGACCTTTTTTGAATATAATACCTACACCGTCGCCGCCTGCTATGCCAAGATCCGCTTCTCTGGCTTCTCCTGGACCATTAACAACGCACCCCATAATAGCAATCTTAAGCGGTTTCTTAATACCTTCACATCTTTTTTCCACTGCGTTTGCAAGTTCTATGAGTTGTATTTGTGTTCTGCCACACGTAGGACAAGAAATAATTTCAATACCATTTTCAAATAAACCAATGGCTTGTAATATTTTCTGAGCTACTTTTATTTCTTCTACTGGATCCCCTGTTAATGACACTCTAACTGTATCACCAATCCCTTTTCCTAGGATGATGCCAAGGCCAACGGAAGATTTTATCGTACCTGAAAATAAAGTCCCAGCCTCAGTGATGCCAATGTGGAGGGGATATGCTAATTGCTCTGACACCAGCTCATAGGCTCTTGCAGAGGTCAATACATCTGAGGATTTAATAGAGACCACCATTTGATCATAATTTAAAGCTTCGATGAGCCTGACATTACGTACAGCGCTTTCTACCAAGGCTTCAGCTGTTGGCCTTCCATATTTTTCTAAAAGATCCTTTTCTAAAGAGCCGCTATTGACGCCGACACGTATGGGTATATGCCTCATCCTACAAGCCTCTACCACAGCCTTGAGTTTTTCCTCACTACCGATATTTCCTGGATTAATTCTTATTTTATCTGCACCATTCTCTACAGAAAGAATCGCCAATCTATAGTCAAAATGAATGTCCGCAACTAAAGGAATGCGAATGCCTTTCTTAATCTCTTTAATCGCCAAAGCAGCTTCCCTTGAAGGTACAGCAACTCTTGCGATATCACAACCGGCTGCTTCTAATGCATTGATTTGCGCCACTGTCTTTTCTATATCTTCTGTTTTAGTATTGGTCATCGATTGTATAGCTATTGGATGCCCGCCACCCATAGCCACTTGTCCAACTTGAATGATCTTGGTGCTATTTCTTAACATGGCCTACCTCCTAATACAAAAGAAAGTTAATCCTTATGATCAGATGAACTTTCCCTGTTTCTTTAGACGCTTATTTAATTCTGTTGCATTGAACTTAAAAGAGTTTTCTAATATCGTTATACAAGATTGCCACCATAAGTACCATCAAAAGTACATAACCCACAAAATGTATGATACCTTCTTTTTCTTGGTTCATGGGCTTACCCCTAACGGCTTCGATTAACAAAAAGACTAATCGACCACCATCAAGTGCTGGAATAGGTAATAAGTTCATCATACCTAAGTTAGCGCTGAGTAAAACAATGAAAAAAGAAACGGTTCTGACAATGCTTTCAAATCCCATCTTAGCGCTTTCTCGATAACCTTCACTCACCACCGAAACAATCCCTACTGGTCCAGATACATCATTGGCAGAAACAGCGCCTGTAAAAATCATATGGAGACTGTAGTAAACCATCTTAATCCAAAAAGCAATCTCTATAACAGCATACTTAGCTGTTTGCAAAATCCCTTTTGTTTCAAAATGTTCGGTCGTAATACCTACTTGATAAATGCCATCTTCTTCTATATACCTAGGTGTGATCTGAACAGGATATTTCTCACCCGCTCTTTTATAAGTTATTTCAACGGTCTCACCTTTTCGTTCATTGATATAGATTTGTATTTCACGATATGCCAATATATGCTTTCCATTGATCTCAACGATATCATCACCGGCCATAAGCCCTGCTTCTTGGGCAGGAGAGCCTTCTACAACGCCAGAAACTGTCGGATTGCCTACATAACCAATAGAAATATAAATAAAAGCAAAAATAAAAGCTAAAATAATATTGAAAAGCGGACCACCAATAACCACTTGAATTTTAGCCCATACAGATTTAGAGGAATAAGAGCCCTCTTGGTCTAAATGTTCATCTTCTCCTAAAACTTTACAGAAACCACCAAAGGGTAATACCCGAAGAGAAAAGTGGGTACCTTTAATTGTTTTCCCAATAAGTTTAGGACCCATTCCAAGTGCAAATTCTTCTACCATAATACCATTGATTCTAGCAAAGAAGAAATGTCCCCCTTCATGAATCAAAACAATAAACCCGAATATTAATATCGCAACAACGATACTCAAATTACCACCTACTCTCAATCATTTCATGTGTCCAATTTTCGCATTCTAAAATGTCCGTTAAAGTCACATTTGTTATTATATCATGTTTTGACATGCAAAAGTCTACCATCTTTGGAATATCTAAAAACCCTATTTCTCTCTTTAGAAACTTACTCACCGCAACTTCATTTGCAGAATTTAATACCGTTGGCATACTTCCACCAACTTTCAACGCATCATATGCCAATCTTAAGCAAACAAAGGATGAAAAATCAGGTTCTTCAAAGGTAAGTTGCCCAATTTGAGATAGATTTAATCTATCTAGCCCATTCTTTTGTCTATTGGGATAGTACAAAGCATATTGTATCGGTAGTTTCATATCCGGTAAACCCAATTGTGCGATTACCGAGCTGTCTTCAAATTCAACCATTGAATGAATGATACTCTGTGGATGCACCACCACTTTAATTTGTTCTGCAGATACATCAAAGAGCCATTTAGCTTCAATAACTTCCAATCCTTTGTTCATTAAAGTAGCTGAGTCAATGGTGATTTTACTCCCCATGGACCAATTAGGATGTTTTAAAGCCTGTTCGAGTGTAATGTTTTGAAGTTCCTCTGTTTTTTTACCTCTAAATGGACCCCCAGAAGCAGTGAGCCAGATTTTATCAATTGTTTTAGGGTTTTCTCCTTGTAAGGCTTGAAATATAGCAGAATGTTCACTATCAACAGGCAGTATTTTGACACCTTTTTTACGAGCAAGGTCCATTATTAAGGCACCTGCCGTTACCAATGTCTCTTTATTAGCAAGGGCTATATCTTTTGAAGCTTCAATGGCTGCAATTGTTGGCCTAAGTCCAATCATACCCACAACAGCTGTAACCACTAAATCAATTTCCGATAAGCAAGCAACCTCAATTAATCCCTCCAGACCGGAAAGAACAGTCACTTCTTTCCCTACTCGAGCTTGTAACTCTAATGCCTTTTGTTTATTCATGACCGCAACAACTTTTGGCCTAAACTGAAGAATTTGTTCATATAGCTTATCAATATTGGTATTGGCAGTAAGCCCTAATACTTGCAGATCTTGATTGTTTTGGACAATCTCTAAGGTTTGCAAACCAACAGATCCTGTAGAACCGAGTATAGATATTTTTTTCATCTATTCATCCTTTGAAAGCCTTATTAAATAAACAATAGGGTCATAATGTAATATACAAATGGTGCGGTAAAAATATTACTGTCAAATCGATCAATAATGCCCCCATGACCTGGCAAAATATGTCCAAAGTCCTTTATTCCCGTTTGCCTTTTGATTGCGGATGCAACTAAGTCGCCTACTTGAGAAACCATTGAACCGACACCACCCATCAGTGCTAACCATCCCAACTTAGAAATAATATCATTATTGCCATTCAAATACATGGCATATCCATATAAAACAGAAAGAATTATTGCACCGATGATGCCACCGACAGAACCTTCAATAGTTTTATTTGGGCTTAATAATGGCACCAACTTATGTTTACCAAAGGTTTTACCTACCAAATATGCAAAGGTATCACTTCCAAATCCAATTAAAAATACAAGCCACACCATAGATAATCCAATTTCTTGTGTCTCTCGAATCAATACAATATGTGAAATCATATATGTAACATAAAAATAGCCAAAAAAAGCTATCGCTAGGGTCTGAAATTGAACTTTTGGAAAAACTAATACATAGTATAGGAGCAACATCACCAAAAAGAGGGTTATGAGCATGCCAAAATAGAACAGATTATCAAACCATAGTGATGAATAATAGCCTATCGTCCCAATTAATCCTATACCGAGTATCCATTTTTCTTTGATTTTATAAGCTCTTAGCAGTTCATAAAACCCGATTCCACTGATTAATAATAGAAGAACATATAGGCTAATTCCACCAAAGTAGATTGGAACTATTAAAAGAGGGAGGTATAATATCGCGGTGATAACCCTAACTTTCATGACTTAATCCTCCATATCTTCGTTCTTTTTTATTAAAAAAAGTAATCGCTTTTATTAAATCTGTCTTTGTAAAGTCTGGCCAATATTTATCTGTAAAATAAAACTCTGTATAGGCTAATTGCCATAACAAAAAATTACTTAACCGTATTTCGCCACTTGTTCTGATTAACAAATCAGGATCTGG
>CAZJIO010000023.1:16147-19438 GCA_964546035.1 uncultured Eubacteriales bacterium
AATATCCTGGGTATCTAAGTAAGAACCAATAAGTGCTTCACTAATATCACTTGGTTTAATTTTCTCTTCAAGTACATCCTGAACTATTTTCTTGATGCTTCGACTGATTTCATTACGACTGCCATAGTTAAGGGCAATTTGCAAATTCAATCCTGTATTGCTTTTTGAGGCTGCTTCTAAAGCATCAATGCTTTCTACCACATCTGATGGCAAACCTTCGCGTTCTCCAAGTACGATCACTTTCATATTGTCTTTTTTACTCGTTTTAATACTTTCTTTCATGTATTGTCTTAATAATTCCATAAGATAAGCAACTTCTTCGCTGGGTCTTTGCCAATTTTCTGTTGAAAAAGCGTATACCGTAATATACCTGACGCCTAAATGATAAGCATCTTTACAAATTTCTTTCAGAACATTACTGCCTTCTTTATGACCAAAAGTTCTTTTCTTACCCTTTTCTTTTGCCCATCTACCATTGCCATCCATTATAATGGCGATATGTTTTGGAATCGTACATGTACTCAAATCTTTTTCCATAAAAGCTTCCTCCATTACCTCGTCCCGCAAATGCCTAGTAGATAAAACACCCCTCTATTCAGAGGGGTTTATTACACTGTGACTTGACCTATACAGTCATGATGTCTTTAATTTTTTCTTCTACATGCTTATCTATGACTTTGATAAAGTTATCTGTTAACTTTTGAATGTCATCTTCTAAGCCTTTTAAATCATCTTCTGTGATTTCATGAACCTTCTCAATTTTTTTGAAATGCTCAATACCATCTCTTCTTATATTTCGGATGGCAATTTTTGAATCCTCGCCTTTTTTCTTGATGTCTTTTGACAAATCCTTCCTTCTTTCCTCTGTTAATTCAGGGAAAATCAAACGAATGGACTTACCATCATTCGAGGGGTTAATACCGATATCCGATTGGAGTATTGCTTTGTCAATTGCTTTAATTAAGGTAGCATCCCAAGGTGTGATTAAAATCATTCTTGGTTCAGGAACACTGATGTTACCAACTTGTTGAACTGGGGTTGGTTGTCCATAATAGTCTATGACCAGCTTATCAAGCACATGGGGATTTGCTCTGCCAGCTCTGATTGCATTGTATTCTGTATCTAAAGCATGCACAGTTTTTTCCATTTTGGATTGATATTGTTCTAATTCTTTTTTCACGATTTCTCCTCCTATACGTAAACAAATGTACCGGTTGTATGGTCATTTGCAGCATTTATAATACTTTCTTCTTCATTTAAGTGAAAAACAAGCATTGGCATTTTATTTTCTATACACATAATCGCAGCAGTTAAGTCCATCACCTTCAGATTTTTTTGGACCACTTCACTTAAGGAAATGCGTTCAAATTTTTTGGCTAAAGGATTTTCTTTAGGATCAGAGTCATAAATGCCGTCTACATTTCTAGCAGCTAAAATAACTTCAGCATCGATTTCAATGGCTCTTAGGGCAGTGGCCGTATCTGTTGAGAAAAATGGATGTCCTGTTCCCCCAGCAAAAAATACGACTTCGTTCCTGTTAAGTCTTTCTAGGGCTAGATCTTTTGAAAAAGCTTCAGTCATAGTGCCAACATTAAAAGGTGTTTGAACAGTTGTTTTTAACCCTACTGTTCTAAACATTTCAGCGACATACAAGCAGTTCATGACTGTAGCAAGCATACCAATCTGATCTGCTTTCGTTCGATCCATATTGGGATTGCTTCTTCCTCTCCAGAAATTACCACCGCCAATAAAGATGCCAACTTGAATGCCTTGGGAAACAATGACTTTAACTTGCTCAGCAACTTTTAACACTGTTGCCTCATCAAATCCTTGGCCTTTATCACCCGCCAAAGCTTCTCCACTCAACTTCAATAAAACTCTTTTATATTTTAACATAAAACACCTCTAATCTATAATTTATCATAACTCGGTTATTTTTTCTAGTCCAAAGATTTCTTATTTTGAAAAAAAAAGCAACATGAGATATGTTGCTTTGTGTAACACTAGATCTCTCTAGTCTTATTTTTGCATTTGTCTTGCAACTTCTTCAGCGAAGTTTTCTTCTTTCTTTTCAAGGCCTTCACCTGTTTCAAAACGTACGAAACGCTTAACTGTAATAGTAGCGCCTGCTGCTTTAGCAACATTTGCAACATATTGTCCTACTGTTAAATCACCATCTTTAACATACGCTTGATCTACTAAACAAATTTCTTTTAATTGCTTGTTAAGTCTTCCTACAATCATTTTATCAATGATATTTTCTGGTTTATCTGGATTTTCATTAAGTGCTTGTGTTTTTAAAATTTCTCTTTCTTTTTCAACAAAATCCGAAGAAATTTCATCTCTTGACACATATTTAGGAGAAATAGCTGCTACTTGCATTGCAAGATTTTTAGCGCATTCTTTAATACTATCGTTAACGATGTCGGATTCAAATTCAATAAGAACGCCGATTCTACCACCACCATGGATATAAGCTTCAACTAAACCGTTTTGAACAATAATTTTTTCAAAACGACGGATACTTAATTTCTCTCCAATTAAAGCAATTTTCTCATTCAAAACAGCATTAACTGTTTTGCTATTGTCTGTTAGATAAGCCTCTTCTAAGAATGCTTCTATTGTAGTTGATGAACTTGCCATAACTTGTGCGCTTACTTCTTCAAGGAAGCCTTTAAAAGTTTCATTTTTAGCAACGAAGTCTGTTTCACAGTTTACTTCTACAATTGCAGCTGACATTGAATCTGCTGCTGATTTAGCAGACACTAAACCTTCTGCTGCAATACGAGTTGCTTTCTTTGCTGCTTGTGAAAGACCCTTTTCTCTTAAGAATTCGATTGCTTTGTCAACATCACCCTCTGTTTCAACTAATGCTTTTTTACAATCTAACATACCAGCGCCAGTTCTTTCTCTTAATTCTTTTACCAAACCTGCTGTAACTTCAGCCATTTTCAAACCCTCCAAAGGAATTTTTATTTTTTATTGTATATTTTCCAAAAAATAATGCTTCAACGCGCATTGCTTGTTGAAGCATTATAATGATTTATTCTACTGTAGGTACTGTTTCAACAGCAGCTATCACAGGTTGCGCTTCTGGTCTTTTAATTGTTTTAATCGGTTGTGCAGATCTTTCTTGTCTTTCTTCAGCATGATCTTGAGCACCTTGATTTGCTTCGATAACAGCGTCTGCCATCTTAGCTACGATTAATTTAACCGCTCTAATAGCATCGTCATTACCTGGAATAACGAAATCGATTTCTTCTGGATCGCAGTTTGTATCTACGATAGCAA
>CAZJIO010000023.1:19465-21064 GCA_964546035.1 uncultured Eubacteriales bacterium
ATATGAGCTTCTTGAATAGCAATTCTTTCTTTTCTAGGGTCAACTATGAAGATCGCTGTTGGGATTTCCTTCATGTTTTTGATGCCACCAAGATTTTTTTCTAATTTTTCCATTTCAGCTTTAAGTTTAGCAACTTCTTTTTTAGGAAGTACTGCAAATGTACCATCTTCTTGCATAGCTTCTAATTCTTTCAATCTTTTGATTCTACCTTGGATTGTTTTAAAGTTAGTAAGCATACCACCTAACCATCTGTTGTTAACATAGTATTGTCCACAACGCTCAGCTTCAGCTTTAATCGCTTCTTGAGCTTGTTTCTTTGTACCAACGAAAAGGATGCTACCACCGTTTTCGATTTGTTGTTTAATTTGATAATAAGCTTTATCCACTAAACCAACTGTTTTTTGTAAGTCGATGATGTAAATCCCGTTTCTTTCTGTGTAGATATACTCGGCCGTCTTAGGGTTCCATCTTCTTGTTTGATGTCCAAAATGAACACCAGCTTCGAGCAATTGCTTCATTGATATAACTGCCATTTTAATTCCTCCATTTGGTTGTTGTCATCCGAATTATTCATCTCTTTAGAACACCTATTAAGTAATAAGCACCTTTCTAAAAATCCTAATTCGTGTTATTTTTCACGATTGCTAGTATACCATATCGACGCTTCTATATCAAGCACTTTATTATAAATTTTAAGTTTATTCAACTATTTTCACTTCTTGTTCTGAGGTAAGTTCTATATCTGTTGTGGACTCTTTTGGGTCATGATCTGTAAGTTCTGTAATAAAAATCATTCCTAGTGACCTAGCTCTTTCAATCACTTGAGGATCTGTTAATGCCACATCTTGCTTCGGAACTGAAAATGTAAGGAAAAGAAAAAAAAGTGTGGCAGTCAATAAAATCCCTATGCCGACACCTCTTATAAGAAATCTTTGTTCATTTTTCATAAAAACACCTCATTCAAACAAATTCAAGACAAGCTTTACTTCACCCTGCCCGATATCCAGCATTTGCGCAATGTCTTTAACAGGATATCCTCTTTCGGAAAGTTGCAAAATCATTTTATTATTATTTTGCTTGATTTGTTCAGTTTTCTCCCTATATTTATGATCTGTAGTGACTTGCAGGAGAGGCAGTATTTCAATTGCTTCAGTTTGATGAGCCTCTCCATTTTGCCCCTTAATTTCCTTAGTTTTTTCGTTAATGAGCTGATAAAGAAATAAGAGCTCTTTGTGTTTCTTGTCCAACTCGGATTTCATATATTCACTGTATTCATTGATTTCTAATATTTTTCTATTTAATTCTTCAATTCTTGCACCATACTCTTCATATTGCGCTTGATCATTTTCAGATTTTACTCTTTTTGGAGTATTCATCGTGTTTTGATCTCTATAAAAACTCCAAAAAATAACGCCAATACCTATAATAATGAGTGCGACTGTCAACCCTTCATACATGATATTATTCATCTCCTTAAAAACCCTATCTAGATTTTAATATCAATCCTATTTTTAGGCATCTCTATTGTTAGCTCTTCGTCTTGTTTGTTCTCAAGTTTTTTCTTTTTATTCGTAATTCATCGAAAAATACGTTCTGTAA
>CAZJIO010000023.1:21150-21437 GCA_964546035.1 uncultured Eubacteriales bacterium
GTACCTATTTGTTGTTGATTAATGCCGGCCTTTTGCTGTTCGAGGTGTTTCATATGGGATATTTCTTGTAGCTTTGGAATCATCACTTGCATATCTAATGGACGAATCGCCATTTGAAAAACCTCCTTTAACCCTCTCTATAGAGAAGTTAACTTTACATCTGCGCCATCTTTAATCATACAAACAAATTTAAGTTCATCTCTAACAAAGTACTTTGAAGTACCTATGGTAATTCTTACACCAGGGAAGACAGTATTTCTCACCTTGATTTTACCATCATTTCTTTT
>CAZJIO010000023.1:21511-35026 GCA_964546035.1 uncultured Eubacteriales bacterium
AGCAGAGATATACATTGCTTTTTTTTGTTTTTCTTATTCGCCTTCAATTTCTTTTTTCTTATTTAATAAAATAATGACTTGTTCTAACTTTTCAGATTCTTTTTTTATCTTAGGTATTTCTTTAATCAGTTCATTGTACTCTTCCCACATCAGCGGATCTATTCCTACCTCTATATTAGTAGCCGTCCCCATATGTGATCCAAGTATATTCGCAGATATTTCAATTCCAGATCGAACTGTTCCGCCACTGATCATACCTTTTTTACCTTCTACTTTGATTTCACCTCTTGCTGAAACCGTACTATGTAATATGGCTTCGCTATGAATCATACCGCCAGCAATTACTTCAGCATTTTCAATGTATCTGGCCATAACATTACCACCCGCTCTTATTCGGCTATTGCTCATTCCTTGTACACCTCTATGCAAAGTGACATTTCCGCCAGCCTCAATAGTGGCACCTTCAACAACTCCTAAAACCTCAACGTCACCTTTACAGACAACTTTAAAGCCAGTCATCACGTTTCCATTGATGATAATCGAACCTTGAAAGTCAACATCACCAGTAGAACTTCCTATGTTACCAGCTACTTCAAACGTATCATGAACCACTACTTTACCATCTTCTAATTTTACGAGGCCATCAATCTCAGAGTAAAGCTCTGTTGCTTCAGAATTTATGAGTATATTTTTGCCCCTCTTTAATTTTACGAGTACGGCTCTCTTAGCCTTTACTTCATTGCCAAAAATATCATTGCCAGACTTGCCCTCTAGTCCAGGAGTTAGTGTTGCTAAAAGCTGTTTCTTAACCACATGCGCTACCACATGCAGTTTATGGTAATTCACATTCCCATCCTTGTCCACTTCAGGTCTATAATCTTTTTCAGTCTTGAAATGATAGGTTATTACCGCTTCGGTTGCATGTTGAGGAGGCGTACCTGTACCAATTATATGATTTTGGTTGTACTGGATGTTTTTGAGTAAATCCTCTATTACCACTTCATCTAGTGGAACTGTTATTTTGATTCTACGAGCATCTTCAATAATTTCTTTTGAAGTAATTTCTACTGGGTTATTAACGGTCAAAAATTTCACATAGACTGTCATGTGGTCATCAGAAATTAAAATCGAGAATTTTTTTTCTACTTCAACAGGCGTCTGTGATGCTTGGAGGGATTGTTTTAATTGCTTTTTAGTGGGCACCTTAAAAACAGCCTCATTTTCTAGATTTTGATACGCTCTCATTAATTCATCGAGATCAAAATCTATGCCTTGTTGCTTTAATTTCTCAATAATTTGGTCTAGTGCAACAGTTGTTCCATTTTCTTTTACCGGGAACACTTCCACATAATAGCCATCATCTCGTTTATTTAGTTCAAAAAATCCGTCATAAATATCCAATTATATCACCCTCAATTCGCCATAAATATACTCATATGAGTACCGAGTCCAGATTTCATTTTACTAAGTCCTTTTGTGTGTAACTGACTAATTCTCGATTCAGATACACCCATAATAGCACTTATTTCTTTTAATGTCAGCTCTTCATAATAGTAAAGAATAATGACCTTCTTCTCTTTTTCAGACAGATTATCAATTGCCTTCGTCAAAAGTGCCTTTAGTGCATCTTTTTCAGCCATTTCTTCTGGCTGAGTATATTTAGAATGTGAAATAGGTTCTACTCTTGTTTCACCACCCTGTTCCACATATTCTTCAAGAGATGTTAATGCTAAGGCCTTGGTTTGATTGGTCCATTTATAATACTCATCTACAGAAATCTCTAGCTCTGAACTAATTTCTTCATCAGTAGCACTTCTTCCAAGTTCAGATTCAATCTTTTGCGTTGCTAAATCAATCGCCTTTTGTTTTTTACGAATAGATCTTGGAATCCAATCCATTTTTCGAATATTATCTAGTATAGAGCCCCTAATTCTTAAAGAAGCATATGTCTCAAATTTGACACCCTTTTCGTAATCGAATTTATCAATGGCATCAATTAGTCCAAAAACCCCATAGCCACATAAATCTTCAAATTCAACATTGCTACCAAGATACATACTTAATCTACCAGCAACAAACTTAACCAACTGGGCGTATTCGATAATTAACTGCTCTTTTATGGCAGCATCCTTAGTCTTACTATATTTTTCCCAAAGCTTGGCTTTTGCCGTATCGTCCATTTTGTCACCAGCTTTCATTTATTCATTCTTACCCTCATTTAAGACCGAATCATTTTCCGTTTTATTTTCGTTTATCCTATTTCTTTCAATTTCTTGCTTCTCTTTCTGAGCGATGTCTTTATTAATAATATTATTGACAACCTTTTGAATTAACGAACCGAGAACATAAAAGACAATTAATACAATTAAAAGGGTATAAGAAAACCTTGCTACAGTATATTTTTGAATCACATTGAAAACACTTACTAATATGGCTGCCAGAAGCATTATGATACTTTTTAATTGATTTTTTTTCATTTTTGATCGACCAACCTTTTAATAAAAGTGGGAGTAAAATTAATGTGTTTCAACTAAAACATCATATGATTAGTATGGATTTTCCGATGGTTTTTATTAATAAATCGCCTGTTTCCGCATTGAATTCAATGGTTCGTCCATAATTGTTTCCTGTATCTTCAGATAGTATCCTAATCCCCAATTCTTGAAGTTTCATACGAGAGGCAATAATATTTCTTTCGCCAACTCTCATCAAATCATTTGTACTGTTAAAAGAGAACATTTGCGCACCACCAGCCAATTTAGCCACTAATCTTACCTTTTTTGCCCCTAATGCACACATATCTTGAATTAATTTATCTACTGCTGTATCTGCAAATTTAGCAATATTGCTATTGTTTTTGATTTTAGTACTGTCAGGCAACATCACATGTGCCAATCCACTTACTTTTGTCATAGGATCATATAGCACAATGCCAACACAAGAGCCAAGTCCTAAAGTTGTCAAACCATTTGGAGGTAAACACGTCTTCAAATCTGCCATACCTACTTTTAATAATTCTCCCATAGGCTTTAACTCCAAATGCCTAAGCTGTTTAGTATGGTTTCGTAGGATTTCATATCTGGAATCAGTATGAAATACCCAAAGACACTTTCTTTTCCTTGCCCAAAATCGGTTTGAATCAACAGTGCTTTATCTCCAATTTTACCAAATTCAATTGCAGGGACACTTAATATCGCTCCTGCCATATCAATAGCCATATAAGGAACAGATGCAACGATTTTCAAATTTGTTAATGAGGATAATGAGGATAGGTAAGCCCCAGTAATAATATTGCCAATTTCTTTTAGTGCAGATAAGTCCATTTCATTGAATTCTTCAAAACCATGAATATCTTTGTCCATGAGAATATTAATCAAATTATTAGCAGAGGCTTGTTCAAGTACAAACATCATCATACCATTAATTTCACCTTCAACCCCAAGTAAAATACCGACAATTTGATTTTCGGGACCTCCCAATACTTCTGCCAATTCATTAAACTCTGATATATTTACTTTTGGAATGCCCATATCGATTCTTCTGTTAATCAGTTGCGACAAGGCTGTTGTCGCGTTACCTGCACCTATATTACCGATCTCGCGTAAAATATCTAATTGTATACTGTCTAAATCGTCAAAATTCATGTCGCTCATAGCGCACCCCTTTCATTCCAGTAGGTCAATTCATTTTCTGGGTAGTACAAAACAAAGCGATAATTATTAGCGCTTTGTTTTCCACACCTAATTATTAACAATAATAAATCCCTCTAGATTTAAAAGTGTAATAAGATCATCTTTTACTTTACCAACACCAAGAATGTAATTGGCTTTTTCATCATTTGTTTCTCTTAATACGGATTGGATATTAGAATCTGGTATTTCGACAACTTCTTTTACCTCATCCACAATAAGTCCTATAGCTTGTCCTGATATTTTAACGATGATAATCCTTGTGTTGGTGGAGTACACTTCGGCTTCTAATCCAAATCTGATTCGAATAGACATTACCGGAATAATTTCACCTCTCAGATTGATGACACCTTTTATATGATAAGGTGCCTTTGGTACCCTGGTAATCCCCTGCATACGAACAATATTTTGAATGTATTTAATATTAACACCGTATTGTTCACGACCAATTTTAACAACGATATATTGTGTTATTTCAGCAGAATTTGTTTGTTTTACACTTTCGTTCATGATCCTTCCCCCTTATACCAACGTATTGACATCAAGAATAAGAGCTACTTCACCATCACCTAAGATTGTAGCACCAGCAATCATTCTAATGTTTGTTAAGAATTTACCCAATGTTTTAATAACAATTTCTTGTTGTCCTATTAGCGAATCCACAACAAAGCCAGATTTTTTATCTCCCTTGTTTACGATAACAACAGTGATGGACTCTTTGTCAACAACATCTCTTTGAATTTCAAGAATTGTATCAAGTCTTAATATTGGTATAACTTGTCCACGCAAATTAATCACTTCTTGATTTTGAATATATTTAATATCTTCAACCTTAACGTCTTCAATATTTTGGATGGTATTTAAAGGAATTGCATATTTCTCATCTGCAATATTAACCATTAATGCTTGAATAATAGCTAAAGTAAGCGGTAATCTAATGATAAACTTACTACCTTTACCATATTCATTCTTGACTTCAATAACACCACCAAGTGCTTCAATCTTCGTTTTAACAACATCTAGTCCTACACCTCTACCAGAAACATCTGAAATAACATCAGCAGTACTAAAGCTAGGTCTAAATAATAGATCGATCACTTCGGTATCCGTCATCACTTCAGCTTGCTCATAAGTAATGTTTCCTTTATCAATGGCTTTTGCTTTAACTCTTGCAATGTTGATACCATTGCCATCATCCGCTACTTCAATGACAACATTATTACCATCTTGATAAGCCTTTAAGAACACGTGTCCCATGGCTTCTTTACCATTTTTAACACGGACACTTGGCATTTCTATACCATGATCTGCAGAATTTCTAATTAAATGAACCAATGGATCGCCAATTTCATCAATAACAGTTCTATCTAATTCCGTTTCTTCCCCAGACATATGGAATTCCATGTTCTTTTCTAATTGCCTTGATAAGTCCCTTATAAGTCTTGGGAATCTATTGAAGACACGTTCAATTGGTACCATTCGAACCTTCATAACTGCGTCATGTAAATTCGTTGTGATTCGTTCTAAGTATTCTATTTGATCAGTAAAGTTTTGGTTGGTATTTTCAACAGTTTCCAGACCATTTTTGATGATGATCAACTCACTGACTAAATTCATTAATGTATCCAATCTTTCAATATCAACACGTACAGTTCTGTTTGTTTTGGGCTTAGATGTAGCACCTGTTCCAGCTGCTGCTTCAGTGTTTTTATCGGAATCCTCTTCATCTGTAGCTACGATTGGTTTTTCTGTCGTTGCGTGTTCCTCGTCTTCCAACTTAACATTTCCAAGTACCACTTCTTCAACTTCAGCAATGGACATCAATTCTTTACGAACCTGGCTCTCGTCGGATTTTGTCACAATGAAGACACTAAAATCATTATCAAATTTTTCGTCTTCAATGTCTTGTACGACAGGGACTGATTTGATAATTTGCCCTAAATTTTCTAAGGTTCTAAAAATGATAAATGCTCTTGCTGATTTCAAAACACAACCGCTTGAGATGTAAAGCGTGATACCAAAACAATTATAGCCTTCTTTTTTAGCCCTAACCAAAGCGTTTTTTTCAAAATCGGAAAAAACGATGGATGCATATTTGTGTGTCTTCGCACCTTTTTCTGCTTTTTTCACAGCTTGTGGTGTTTCTACAACAGATTGCTCTGCAACTAGACCTTTTGAACCTTGATTTTTCAGAATGTTGTTAAGCTTAACAATCAAACCTTCACTGTTATCAACGCCCTCAGAACCCGTTTCTATGATGTTTTCAACAAATTGCTCAAGGGCATCAAGACATTGCAAAAGAACATCTGATAAATTTGCATCTACCTTAATATTATCGTTTCTAATCTCAGACAATACATTTTCCATATCATGGGTTAAGACGGTCATTCCCTTAAATCCCATAGTGGCTGCCATTCCCTTTAAAGTATGTGCAGCACGAAAAACTTCATTAATGACGTCTTTATTCCTTGAACCCTTTTCGAGCTCTAATAAAGAGGTATTAAGCCCTTGTAAATGTTCTTTTGATTCTTCAATGAAAATTTCCAGATATTGACTAATATCCATAGTTTAAAGCACCCCCGATTGTTTTATGATTGACTCTGAAATCTTTTCCAGTGGAACGATTTCGTCAGTAATTCCTTTTTCAACTGCTGATTTTGGCATACCATATACAACGCATGTTGCTTCATTTTGAGCGATAATATGTATGCTTTGTTTGCTCTTGATCTCTGCCATACCTTCGGTACCATCTGCGCCCATACCTGTCATAATAACACCAATTAATTTCTTGTTTTTAATTTCAGAAATGGAATGCATCATGACATTGACCGATGGTTTATGACCACCCTTAGGCGGTTCATCCGATAAACGAATAATTAATTTACCTGATGCTTCTTCTTTTACAGTTAGATGTTTATCTCCTGGTGCAATATATGCAACTCCATTTTGAATCACATCATGGTCCTCTGCTTCTTTTACTGTTATTTCACTTAACTGGTTGAGTCTCTCAGAAAGTGACTTAGTAAACCCAGGAGGCATATGTTGCACAACAACGATACCTGCATTAATGTTATTGGGCAAATAAGGCAATACATATTGAAGCGCTCTAGGTCCACCTGTTGATGTGCCAAGTGCAACTAAATTCTTCACTGTGCCAACTACACCCTTTAATTCTTGCTTTGCAATATCCTTCCAGCGGGTATGCTCGGTAAAATTCCTAGTTGTCTGAATAGGCTTGATTTGAGGCAAGGGTTTTTTAACTGTATCCGCTGCTTGAATGATTTTTTCGATTAACTCTTTCTTAATAATGTCAGAATTAATTTTAAAAATATTGTCAGGTTTTTTAATAAAATCATATGCACCCAGTTCAAGGGCTTCTATGGTTTCTTTTCCCCCTTCTTTCATCAAGGTACTCAGCATGACAACTGGAATAGCCTTAGTCTTGTTCAATTCCTTAAGCATTTCAATACCATTCATAACTGGCATTTGAACATCCAAAGTTATCACATCTGGTGATAACTTTGCGACCAATTCAAGAGCTTCTTTACCATTTATGGCAACCCCAACTACTTCACATCTATCATCACTATTTATTATATCAGATATAACCCTTCTCATGAATGCAGAGTCGTCAACAACCAAAATTTTTCTCTTATTCGACATCATATCACATCCCCTTTTCCTTTTTTCTTCTTTTTCGCTCTTCTTCAAAGATAAAGCGAATGACCATTTCCCGGGCTTCACTAGAAATTGTATCAAAGGCTACTCTTGTCTCATATAGGCCTGTATTAAAATCTATGATATTACAATCAATAATCGTTCCTGGTACATAAAGGTGTTTTTGTTCTTCTTCAAAGTTAAGTTGAATATGGCAAACGACTTGTTCTTGTTGAATGAGTTGACCGTTAGAAGTGAATCTTAACCCACCTCCACTAATATCAAGGATTAACCCACCATTCCATACCTCTTTTTCATCATTCTTATATTGAAAAGAAAGGATGCAATCTAATCTATAGTATTGTCTTCTTTGATACTTTTGCATCTTAGTTTTCAATTTTAGCGTTGCAAAAAACATATGCTCCACGCGTTTTCGATCAACCACTTCTGATTCACAACGATAGAGCCCTCTTGAAGTATAAATGCAAAGGTAATATTCCCAATTTATTTCTAAGGGAATAACTTTACCATTTTCTATTGGAGCGGTAATTATAATCTGGTTTTCAGATGGTATTTCCTGAATTTTACTAAAAAAAGAATGTTGATTTGTTTTAAAACCTGTCTTTCTGATGACCTCAATTTTATCTCCTAATTCAACAGCACCATTAATCACTTTTACCACCTCACTTATCTTTTTTCATTTTTAAGATATTATTAAATAAATTACTAAGACCTGCTGGACGGTTTTCATTGTAAACCGTGTTATTTAGCATGTTCTCTGCAAGTTTTTCCAAAGCCTTAGAAATATTTGATTTCGGATATAGAATAGATACCGGCTTTTGTTCAATAACCGCTTTTTCTAGTGTTCGATCATAGGGCAAGAATCCAATGTTTTTAAGATGAATATCTAAGAATCTTTCTGTGACCTTATTGAGTTTTTTATATATTTCTAGCCCCTCTGCTTCACTAGAAACTTTGTTAACCAGAAGGTTGATTTCTTTGTCTTTTAAATTACCACCTCTACTTTTAATAGCCTTTAAGGTGGCGTACGCATCCGTTATGGAGGTTGGCTCCGGTGTTGTAACGAGGAGCACTTCATTTGATGCACTCACAAAATCTAAAACAGTATTGGCTATCCCTGCTCCTGTGTCTATAATAATAATATCGGCAAGACAATCTAAATCATATAGCTTACTCACCATATAATCCAGCTGAGATTTGTTGAGATTAGCCAGTTCTTGAATGCCCGACCCTCCTGAAATAAATTCTATACCAAAGGGTGCAGATGTTAAGATATCTGTAATACTCATATTGTTATAAATCATATCGAACATACTATGTTTTGGCGCAATACCAAAAATAATTTCGATGTTAGCAAGTCCAAAATCGGCATCAAATATCACGACTCTTTTTCCTTGACGCCTAAAATTAATGGCAAGATTAACAGACACATTAGACTTACCGACGCCCCCTTTACCACTGGTGACGGTAATAACCCTTGCATCATTTTTTTTATAGTTGACTTGATTATTTTTAATGATATTTCTTAAATTGGTGGCTTGATCCATTATTATTCACAACCCCCTAATATCTTCTTGGCGATCTCGTGAACATTAACTTCACTGATGTCGTCCGGTACATTTTGTCCAAATGTTACATACGATAACATCGCATTTGTTTTGAGTTTTATATTTAATATATTGCCATAACAAGAAGTCTCATCGAGTTTAGTAAAGATGAGCTTGTAGGCACTTATATCGTTGTATGCATCTGTAATTTTTAATAGATCTTTGTATTTCGTTCCAAGGCTAAGCACTAGATATACTTCTTTATCTTCAATTTCATTGAGTAGTTTTGCAAGTTCATTTTGATGGTCGACATTTTTATGAGATCTACCCGCTGTGTCAATAAGTACGAGATCCACATCTTTAAAGGATTCAATAGCTTCCTTTAATTCGCCTGCAGAATAGACTACCTTAATGGGAATGTTAAGTATGTTGGCATAAGTCCGCAGTTGTTCAACCGCAGCAATTCTATAGGTATCTGCTGTTATGAGTGCTACTTTCTTTTCTAAATTCAAAGTAAAGTAGGACGCAATTTTAGCTATCGTAGTCGTTTTTCCAACACCAGTTGGTCCAACGAATGCGACAGTTTTAGTCTTGCCTTTAGTTAACTTAATGGCTTCTAAATCAGAAAGATTCTTTACAATTCTCTTGTACACAATCGAGACCATTTCATCAATTGGCGTGTTATGCTCGTAGGATAATTCGCCTAACCCTACCATCAATTGATTGATAAAGGTTTCTTCAAGTTCGTTTTCAAGCAATTGTTCATAAATAACCTTAAAAAATGGGCTATCGCTCTCTAATTCCCTTGTTTTTTTGATAAAAGTTTCTTCAATAGGTGTTTGAAGTACGGGCTGTTGCATCACTGGATTAGGCGTACTTTGTGCCTTCTCCGATCGATTGGAGCTTGAAAGTGATTTTAGGAGCTGTAAAAAAGAGTCGTTTTCACCTAAAGGAACAGATTTATCCGCTACACTTTTTGAAGAAGCAAGTTCCGCATTGATCTGGTCCTTTTCGGAATTTACATCTTTTAACAAAACACCGCGCTCATCAATTGCCGCAGTTACTTCAACATATGGTTTTCTAAAGATTTTGTAAAATCCTCTTGGACGAATATTCTTGACACTCACAATTAAGGCTTCCTTTCCTAGGTCATCCTTAACTTTTAGCATCGCTTCTTTTTCAGTTAAACCCTCGTATTTTTTTATTTTCAATTAACACTCACCATCCCAACAGATTGTAGCTCTATATTTGAATCTAACTCGTTAAAAGATAAGACGATTAAATCTCGAAATTCATCTTGTGTCATTTTCTTATAATAAGTTCTCACTATTGGAGAAGTTAAGATAATTGGCACTCTCCCCATCGAAGTCAACTTTTGAATTTCCTTTTGAGTAGCCGTTAATATCTTTTGTGTCATATCAGGTCTGAGTGACAAATATGTACCCGTTTCGGTATGTTTGACAGCTTCCATAATCGTTTGTTCTATTGCAGGATCTAAGGTAATGACTTGATTGGCATCTTCATCTTCAAAATACTTAGCTGATATGGCTCTCTTTAGCGCTTGTCTGACATATTCTGTTAATACATCTGTATCTCTTGTCAGAGAGGCATGGTCAGCGACAGATTCAAATATGGTAACTAAGTCCCTAATTGAAATGGATTCTCTTAATAAGTTCATGAGAATCTTTTGAATCTCACCTACGTTAAGTTGCTTTGGCACCAATTCATCAATGAGGGTTTGATTGTTCTCTTTAACGGTATTAATAAGGGTTTGTACATTTTGTCTCGTAAGTAATTCATCTAAATTCATCTTAATAACTTCTGTTAAATGAGTAGCGATGATGGATGGTGGGTCAACAACGGTATACCCTAAGGTTTCAGCTCGTTCTCTTTGCGCCTCTGAAATCCAGAGCGCAGGTAATTTAAAGGCTGGTTCAATGGTTTCTATACCATCAATTTCTTCTTCAACATATCCCGGATTCATGGCCATATAATGATCAAAAAGAATCTCACCATCAGCTACCCGAGTCCCTTTTATCTTAATAATATATTGATTAGGATTTAATTGAATATTGTCCCTTAGTCTAATTATTGGAACAATAGTACCCAGCTCTAAGGCGATTTGTCGTCTAATCATAACAACACGATCTAATAAATCTCCACCTTGGCTTACATCCGCCAAAGGAATAATTCCATATCCAAACTCAAGTTCTATAGGATCCACTTGTAACAGCGATACGACATTCTCAGGTTTTCTTGTCTCTTCAGCAGCTACGTCCTCTGTTGAAATTTCTTCTTTAACAGCCTTAACTCTAAGGGTCTTGTCAATATTTCTTGCAGCGACAATAGCAAGTACCCCCATGCCACCTACAACGATGTCATTGAGGGGTGTAGCAACGCCAAGGAGTATCAATACCGCTCCAGTTAAATAAAGTACTTTTGGCAAAGAAAAAAGCTGCTTAACTAGGGTATCACTGATATCGGCTTCTTTAGAAACTTTTGTCACCAATATACCTGTTGCTAGTGATATAAGGAGTGCTGGAATTTGACCTACTAAACCATCACCTATGGTTTGAATGGTATACCGCGTTAAGGCTTCTTGAAAAGGATCCCCATTTATGGCTACTCCAATGGTAAGTCCCCCGATGATATTAATAAAAGTAATAATGATCCCTGCGACAGCATCCCCTTTTACGAATTTACTCGCACCATCCATAGAACCGAAAAAGCTGGCTTCATCTTGAATCTTCTGCCTTCTTATTCTTGCATCGTTTTCATCAATTAATCCAGAATTCATATCCGCATCAATTGCCATCTGCTTACCTGGCATAGCATCCAAAGTAAAACGTGCAGCAACTTCTGCTACTCTTTCTGAACCTTTTGTAATAACCATAAAATTAATAATGACTAAAATAACAAACATAACAATCCCGATAACGAGACTGTTCCCACCCACGAAACTTCCGAAGGTCTCTACAACGTTTCCAGCTGAACCTGTTGCTAAAATCGACCTTGTAGAGGACACATTAAGGGCTAGCCTGAACATAGTAACAAACAGTAGTATGGTAGGAAATGATGACATTTCTAAGGCTTCTCGAGCAAAGAGCGCATTAAAAAGGATAATCAACGCAATACAAAGATTAAGTGTAATCAATATATCTATGAGTATTGTTGGCAATGGCAGTATCATGATGACAACCGCAAGTATGACAAATATTCCAAGTATGATATCGCCAGGTTTTATCTTCATTCTCTTACACCTTTCTATTTATATTAATTCCCTTTAGCGTGCAACGCCATGTTTTAGATTGTATACAAATGCTAAAATCTCTGCTACCGCTTGATACAATTCCGGTGGAATCTCTCCACCAATGTCTACTGTATAAAATAACGTCCTGGCCAAGGGTCGATTTTCAACAATTTCAATGCTATGATCTTTAGCAATCTCTCTAATTTTTGCTGCGATTAAATCTGCACCTTTAGCGATGACAATAGGTGCCATTTGATTGTTAGCATCGTATTGAATTGCAACTGCAAAATGAGTAGGATTTGTAATAATAACATCTGCTTTAGGCAAGTCTTGCATCATACGACGCATAGAAGCTTCTCTCATTTTTTGTCTGATTCGTGATTTGATCTCAGGATTACCCTCAGATTGCTTATATTCTTGCTTGACTTCATACTTACTCATTTTTAATTGTTTGCTAAGGCTCATACGTTCATATATGTAATCAATTAAGGCGATAATAACAAAGAAAGCCCCAACTTTTATTCCAATATCTAAACAAATATTTGCAATTAATCCATAAGCTTCAATCATTGGCAAATCATATAATACAAGAATCAATTCTTCATAATTAATAATTGAGTTATAAACGATTATTAATATGATGATAATCTTCAAAAATGCCTTTAGAAGTTCAATGATTGATTTCATAGAAAACAATCGTTTTATCCCACTAAGAGGACTTAGTCTATTGAGTTTTGGTGCTAAGGGTTTCGTGGTAGGATGCCAACCCACTTGAATGAAATTGCTTAAAAATCCAATTACCACTGCAATAATAAAGAAAGGAGCCACCACACTTATTAAAACACGTACAGCATAATTCATAATACCTGACGCGTTTTGAATCGTGAGTTCTTTTAAGGAAAATAATGCAAACATGTCTTTTGTAAATTGGGTCATTTGGTCCATAATACCAGGTCCCAATATTTTAAAGAAACTAAACATTGTAATAAAGATTAATGATGTGGCTACTTCTGGAGTTTTAGCCACCTGCCCTTCTTCTCTAGCTTTCTCTCTTTTCTTTGGTGTTGCATTTTCAGTCTTCTCACCACCTGGACCTTCGGCAAAAAACTGTAAATTATATTTCAATAATCCAATTGTTTTAGTATTCATCATTATGGCACCATACCCCTAATGATATTGTCAATGAAAGTAATCGTTTTTTCCATAACCATCTCGCTTACCGATGAAAAAATATTAAGTGTAATAAGCATTGCTGATAGCCCCAATAAGATCTTAATAGGAAATCCAATTACAAACAAATTCATTTGCGGCGCTGTTCTGGCCAATAAGCCCAATACAACGTCGGTTAATA
>CAZJIO010000023.1:35112-35423 GCA_964546035.1 uncultured Eubacteriales bacterium
TGGTAGTTAATGCAACTTGTCCTATCGGAATCCATTCAAAGCTTTTCATAATAGCTTTTATAAAGAATTGGTATGAATTTGTTACAAGTAACAACATAAGAACTAAGTAATAATAAAAGGCACCTGATATGGATAATGTTATTTGACTCATTGGGTCAAATACGTTTACCATAGAAAAGCCAACCTGAGTATCAATCAGTTGTCCTGCTAATGTCAGAACAGAAAAAACAATATAAGCAGAAAATCCAATAATCCATCCCACAAATATTTCTTTTAAAATAGCAAATCCAAAGCCAAATACATCTGTACTG
>CAZJIO010000023.1:35441-42665 GCA_964546035.1 uncultured Eubacteriales bacterium
ACTGGGTACAGGCGCTGAAACATCAATCACATTAATGACGATAACACTCACAAAAAATGCTAAGCCGATCTTAGCGATAGGTGGAATGCTTCTATTGCTAAAGATAGGTATGGCAATAAACAAGCTGACGATCCTAACAAACACCAACAAAAAGACATCTAGGTATTGATAGGGATTTGATAATAATAAGTCCACTTTAATCACCCTTTACTATAGATCAAAACGCTAAAACTGGTGTACAGGCTATTGATCATGTCTAATAACTGATTGAGCATCCATGGACCAAATATAACGATACTGAGAAAAACAGCAAGAATTTTCGGTACAAAGGCTAAAGTCTGTTCCTGAATCGAGGTTACCGTCTGAAAAATGCTTATTAATAAACCAACCACTAAAGCGACTATAAGCATTGGGGCAGATACAAGAATGACATTTATTATAGCTTCTCTCGCGATATCAATAATTAAAGCATCATCCACGAATCTCACCTTCTTCTTTTTATTTCCATTAATGATTGATTCATAATGGGTCGATATTAAGTATGATAGAATGTTTTAACCAATTCACGGATAACTAAGCTCCATCCATCCGCCAATATAAACAGCAGCAACTTGAATGGCATTGAAATCATAACGGGAGGTAACATCATCATCCCCATGGACATCAATGTCGAAGCCACTACCATATCTATAACAATAAAAGGTATATAAATTAAAAATCCCATAATAAATGCAGCACGTAATTCGCTGATGATAAATGCTGGGATTAAAGTCGTTGTTGGTATACTGTCTTGATCATTTACATCTTCAAGTTTGGATAAATCTATAAAAAGAGCTAAATCCTTATCATTCACTTGATCAAACATAAAACCCCTCAAAGGTGCTAACCCATTATCAATGGCTTCTTGTTGTGTTATCTCACCTGCTGAATAGGGTTTGAGCGCCTCCTCATTAATTTCTTTGAGTTGTGGCGCCATAATAAATAATGTTATAAATAAAGCTAAACCAATAAGTATTTGATTAGGTGGTGTCTGTTGCGTTCCTAGTGCAGATCTCACAAAATGCAAGACAATAACTATTCTTGTAAAAGATGTCATCATAATTAACAAAGATGGTGCTAATGAAATAATGGTGAGCAAAAATAATATTTGCAAACTACTTACTACATCCTTACCATCTTCTGAGTTACTTACATTAAGATCAAATGAAATAGGAACCGGGGTATCTGTAGTTGTTGCATGAACAGGTATTGAATGGACCGTTAGAATCACGTTCAATACACATACAAAAGTAACAATCATTAAGATCCTTTTAAGTTTTTTCATAGCACCTACCCCATAATTTTATATGAGCACTATATAAATAATCATAGTGCTATTTCTTATCCTTCGTCTTTTTGTTTTTAAGGTTTACGAATTTATCTAAATATTGACTAAAAGGCACAACTCCAAAAGAATTACTTTCCAGAAGGTTCAAGTCAATTTGATCCTCTGATACATCTTTTAAAAAAGTAATTCTATCCTTTGTTACGCCTATTAATACGAATTCACTGCCTACTTTCACCAATTGCAACGATTTTTGAGGACCTACTGAAATAGCCTCAATCACCTTCAAATTTGCTTCTTTTGTCTTTCTACCTTGGTATTTTCCTAAAAACTTTGTGGTGTAATAGGCACCAAAAAAAATGACAACAAACAAGATGAGAATGTAAACTATTTGTAATCCACCGGAAGATCTTGCACTTATATCTAACACTGCCAATTTTGTCTAACCAGTTACCTTTGATACTGCCTCAATAACTCTTTCGGCTTGAAATGGTTTTACAATAAAATCTTTTGCTCCGGCTTGAATGGATTCTATAACCATAGATTGTTGTCCCATAGCTGAACACATAATAATATTAGCGCTACTATTAATACCTTTAATTGCTTTAACGGCTTCGATTCCGTCCATTTCTGGCATTGTGATGTCCATGATGACCAAATCAGGTTTTAATTCATTGTACTTCTCAACCGCCCTAGCCCCGTTCTCAGCTTCACCAATAACATTGTAACCGTTTTTAGTAAGAATATCTTTGATCATCATTCTCATAAAAGCTGCATCATCTACAATTAATATGTTTTTGCCTGCCATTTTTAATCTCTCCTTCAAGTATTAATATTTTGAAAGTATAGAGTTATTATAACATATAGAATGTACCGCCACAATTGAATATCTCAAAAAGTTTGCAGAAGCAACCTTTTGAGATATTCTTCTCTCTCTTTAGATATTATATCACAAAATGTGACCTGTTTGTTTGATAATTTCTGTAATTCTTATGCCAAAATTTTCATCAATGACGACAACTTCACCTTTTGCAAGAATTTTACCATTTACCAAGATATCTATTGGTTCGCCTGCCAACTTATTGAGTTCAATGATGGTACCAGGTGTGAATTCTAGAATATCCTTAATTGACTTATGGGTTCTACCGAGTTCAACCGTTACCTCCAAAGCAACATCCATTATTAAATCAATATTTTCCTTCTGTTGGATGATGCTATTCATATCGAAGTTTTGGAACTGTGCTTGTTGGACTTCTATGTTTCTAAATTGTCCCTGCCCACTACCCATTTGAGGCATTTGTCCATAAGGATTCATTTGTGGATATGGATTTACTTGGCCATAGGGATTCATTTGTCCATATGGATTCCCTCCATCAAAAGGCATTTGAGGTTGTCCATACATAGGTTGTTGCGGAAATGGCGGTTGTTGATTTGGAATGGCTTGTTGATTATTTGGAGCCTCTACTGGCTTCTTTGCCGGAGGAGTTGGTGCACTGGCTTCTTTTGATTGGCTAAAGGATTTGTAGATATCTTGTGCGAATTGAGTCGGATACAGCTGCATAATCTCACTGTCGATTAAATCACCAATCTTCATATCAAAAGAGACCTTGATAAATTGACCTGTTAAGAAGGGGGCTATGTCATTAGGGTCCATATAATCACTGTTGTCAATATAGTTGGAGATTGGAGGATTAATATCAATTTTCTTCCCAAACATGGCGGACATAGACGTTGAGGCAGAACCAATCATCTGGTTCATAGCCTCGCTAATGGCACTTAAGTGAAGTTCTGATAATTCGCCATCAAAAATATTTCCTTCCCCACCCATCATTAAATCAGAAATAATTTTAACATCATCTTCCTTAAGTAACAAAAGATTAGAACCTAATAGGCCCTCTTTGTAAACGATTTGAATGGCAACAAATGATTTAGCAAAAGTTTTTGCTATTTCTTCCCAGGTGGTTACAATTACTTTTGGTGTTGTAATTAAAACCTTTTGATTCACCAAAGAAAAAAGAGTTGTGGCTGCGGTACCCATACTGATATTAGAAACCTCACCAATGGCATCCCTCTCATTATCCGTTAATTCAAATTGATTCTCAGGCTCATCATCAATTCCCTTTAACAGTGCATTTATTTCTTCTTGCGATAACATTTCACCCATATACTTACTCCTCCTTTCTAACTACAGAAGTTATTTTTATTGCAGTATGTCCATCTTTTATACCCGGTTTAGCATGAAACTTTTTAATATCACCAATGAGAATGTCAAGTTCATCATCAACTTTTTGATTCAGCTTAATGATATCACCCGCTTGCAGGTTCACGAAGTCTTTAATGGTGATGGATGTGCTACCAAAAATAGCTTTAATAGGAATTTTAGAAGCACTAATTTGTTTTTCAATGATTTCAGTGTATATTTCTACATTCGTTTTTCTCATGGTAGAAAACCAATATTTGGTATTTAATTTATCAAGAACAGATTCCACACATATGTACGGAATACAAATATTCACAAGACCTTCTACTTTTCCAATTTTGAGATTCAAGGTAACCAAAGCGATCACCTCATTTGGTGAAATAACTTGAGCAAATTGTGAGTTGGTTTCAATTTTTTCAAGAAGCGGATCCAATTCAACAACATTTTTCCAAGGTTCAATCATCAATTCAATCAAGATTGTCATCATCTTTTCAATGATTGCTAACTCAATTTCCGAAAAATCTCTTTCTTTTTCTAGTGCTTCCCCTTTTCCCCCTAATAAGCGATCTATTATGGCGTATCCAATATTCACAGACACATCCATGACAATAGATCCTTTCAATGGTGCAAAATCTATAATGCCCAGTAGTATAGGGTTAGAAAGTGCATTGGAAAACTCAGAGTAAGCTACAGCTTCTGAATTGATCACATCTACCACACAAGAATGTCTTAAATAGGCTGGCAAGGTTGTTGAGACAAGTCTTGAGTAATGCTCAAATATGATTTCCAAAGTTCGCAAATGCTCTTTTGCGAATTTAGATGGTCTAGCAAAGTCGTAATCTTTGATTTGCTTGACTGCCGAATTCGTTTTATAATCTTCAACATCAAGTTCCCCCGCATTGAGGGCATTTAACAACTCGTCTATCTCATTTTGCGACAGAACTTCGCCCACTAACCTCACCTCCTCCCATCTCGATTTGCGAGATGATGTTATCTTCTATTTAATGCTTTCTAATGCAACGCCATAGACTTCTACAATCAATTCCGTATCGAATTCCTCAGAAATAGCCACAAGTATATCATTTTGGAACTGTTCAATAAATCCATCTGTCAGATATTCTTCAAAAGTTTTTTTCTTTAACATTTTTGAAATTCGATCGGTTATGACGCCTTGATTATCCGTCATTAGCGTTATTAAATCAGCTGTCTTTTTCACATCTTTAATCCTAAAGCCAATTTTCATGCTGACACTCATATGCTTGTCTGGATCCTCTGTAGAATTCAAGGTCGCTATTATTGAATCTGCCAATTGAAATGGTAATGTTTCAGCTAAAGGGACCTTCTCAACTTCGGTGGTTTCATCTGTTGTACCTTCACCTGTTCCCAATCCAACTGCGCTCACTTTTTTCAAGACATTGCTGGTCATTATGACAGATGTTGCTGATAAAGCCAAGGCAAGCACAATCAAAACAGCCCCAATAATCAAAATTAATTTATTCTTATCCATTACTGCACCTCTTTAACATTTATTCAAATTTTTTACTGAAGAATATCCTCTGATATGACTTCATCCGTTTGGAAAATAAGTTTGATTTCAACTCTTCTATTGATTGCTCGACCTTCTGGTGTATTGTTGTCAGCTATGGGTCTATGTTCTCCATACCCTGTACATGCTATCAAATCTGGACTAAATTTGTATTGATCCACTAAAAGATTACCAACTGCTATAGCTCTAGCCGATGACAAATACCAATTACTAGGGTATTGAACCGTATTAATTTGCCAATTATCTGTATGTCCATCCACTTGAATGCTATAATCCTTATAGGCCTTCTCAATAATTAAATCAGCAATAATACCGACCATTTTTTTTGCCTCAGGCTTTAACTCAGCCTTACTCAAATCAAAAAGAGCCTCACCTTTTATTGTCAACTTAACATAATTTGAATTGTAGGATAATTGAATATTGGCTTCGATCCCTTCAGTCGTTAAAGATGCCCTGATGTCTTCTGCAATCTCTTTTGTTATAGAATTATAGATGCCAGGGATTTCTTCTGCTGCTGGTGTTGTTATGTCCTTTGTATCTTCAGGACCTTTTGAATCCTCCGAGTCCTTTGAATCCTCTATTTCTAAATCTTTATTGTCAGAATCGTCTGTGGTAGGATTTTTATTAGCCAGTATTAATTCAATTTCACCTAATTGACTTACCCCATTTGTAATTAATTCTTCTCCAGTTAGTGCAATACCACCCGGCATAATATCAATTTGATCTGCAAAGGAGTCCATAGCTGCCTTGAATTTTGTAACATCCACACTCGACATTGAAAACAGAAGCACGAAAAAGCACAATAATAATGTAGCAAGGTCACCATATGTAGCTAACCACGCAGGCAATCCACCGCCCGCTGATTCTTCTTGTTGTCTTCTCGCCATGATTATTCACCTTCTGTCCCATCGGCGGTTGCGTCTGTCAAGGTTTTTCTTAATGTTGGAGCTAAAAATGCTTTAAGTTTTTCTTCTATAACCCGAGGATTTTCGCCAGCCTGAATAGAGAGAAGACCTTCAAGCAAGACTTCCTTAAGTAAAATCTCATCGCCACTTTTAACTTTCATCTTATTTTGAAATGGAATAGCAAATAAATTGGCAAACAACGAACCATATAAAGTTGTAATTAATGCAACAGACATATTAGGACCAATTGAACTTGGATCACTCATATTCTTAAGCATTGCAATCAGTCCAACCAATGTCCCTATCATACCCCATGCAGGTGCAAGTTCACCTAATTTACCATAAAATCCAGCTACAGCACCATGCCTACCTTGAATAAATGCCAGTTCTGTTTCTAGAATATTCCGAACCAATTCTGGATCTGTTCCGTCAACAATGAGTAAAATCCCTTTTTTTAGAAAGTCATCATCTATTGATTCGGTTGCTTCTTCCAAAGCCAATAGACCTTCTTTTCTTGCCACATTAGATAATTCAATGATTTTTTTTATGACAAAAATTTCATCTACTTTTTGGTTTTTAAAAACAATATTAACTGCTTTCAGAGCATTAATATACCGATCCATAGGATAGGAAACCATTGTAGACATAAAAGCCCCACCTATTACAATCATAACCGAGGGTGCATCTAGAAAAGTCGTAATTGATCCACCTAGCAATATTGAAATAAGTAAAAAAGCCATAGCACCAATTAATCCACCTAAAGTAGCAATATCCATATTGACCTCACCTATAGACTATTAAGCCTTGCTATAGTCCCCATTGTTAATTTTAATCTTAAACTCAATGATTCTTCTCAAAATTTCTTTACTTGATTCTTTAATGATTAACTTTTTACCTGTCGTTAAAGTCACGACTGTATCTGGTGTTTCTTCAATTGTTTCAATCAAATCGTTATTGAGTAAAACAACTTCATTGTTCATTTTTGTAACAAAAATCATATCCTTCACCTTCTTTTTAAGTGGCAGTGTTTAACTGCCACTGAGTGAATCAATTTATTGTATCATTATCTCTTAAGATTTACAAGTTCTTGTAACATTTCGTCGGATGATGTAATTATTCTAGAATTTGCCTGAAATCCCCTTTGTGTGGTAATCATTTCAGTAAATTCTCTAGATAAATCTTCCCATACAATAAAGTTATTGTTATTGACAATGGGGGGCGCTGACACAATCAGTTGATGACACCCACC
>CAZJIO010000024.1:0-390 GCA_964546035.1 uncultured Eubacteriales bacterium
TAGTAGGTTGTGCAGCACTTTTATCCACTTTTCTCCAACAAGATATTGTTGACAAAATGATTATAACTATAATTCCTTAAACAATAGATAGTGGGCTTCATTTATTTACTGAAATTCCTAAGGAGATTGTTTGGCGGATGTTTTTTCATAAGTTATTCGATATAGGCGTGGTAATTCTGACCTACGAAAGGGTTAAATGATATTTTCTTCTTAATTTACTTTTTTTATTTTACCGCTGAAAATAAGCTTCATAAAATGACGTTATGTCATATTTTCCTTTATAATATGACAGCTTTTTGTATAAAGCAATTGTATCATATTACATGATAATTTACAACCTAACGGCTCAATCCAGCGTTTCAATATTTATTCGGTTTTTTGATAAAAACT
>CAZJIO010000024.1:451-4537 GCA_964546035.1 uncultured Eubacteriales bacterium
GTTTTACAGGGAATTAACCTTAAGGAGAGTGACTCAATGGATGTTTTTGTAGCACGACAACCGATTTTTGATCGCAATGATAAGGTCGTTGCTTATGAATTGTTATATAGAACCGATGAAAAGAATTTTTTTGATGAAAGTGTATCCTCTAATATTGCTACTTCCATTCTTCTCATGAATAGCTTCTACTCTTTTGGTATCGATCATTTAATAGGAGGAGAAACTGCTTATATCAATTTTAGCAAAGCCTTGGTTGAAAATGATATTCCTCTATTATTAGATGAAAAACTTGTCGTTATCGAATTGCTGGAAGGTATCAAGCCAGATATGTTTTTTATTAACAAAGTAAAATATCTGAAAGAACGCGGCTATTCCATTGCATTAGATGATTTCACACATAATTTTCCATACGATGAGCTGATAGAACTTGCGGATATCCTAAAAGTAGATTTCCTCAAAAATACGAGCGAACAAATCATTAGAATCTGTTCAAAGTATAAAAAACTTGGGAAAATCTTACTTGCAGAAAAAGTAGAAACTTACGAAGAATACATATGGGCTAAGAAAAACGGCTTTGACTTCTTTCAAGGTTATTTTTTTAGCAGACCCTTATTAATGAAACGTAAAGCTTTAAACGACAGTGCTTATCAGTATTTTAGATTGCTTGAAAAGCTCAACGTTCCTGAGCCTAACTATAAAGAAATTGCACATATTATTGAAATTGATGTCACACTCACTTTTAATCTATTAAAAGTGATTAATTCTCGATTTTCTTTTGTCAATAACGTAACATCTATTCAACACGGACTTTCTATCTTAGGAATCAATTCCTTCAAGAAATGGGTAAGTCTTGCAATGATGCAAAATGTTGCAACACACAAAACCTCAGAGATTATTAAAACAGCGCTAATACGTTCTAGCTTTATGGAAAAAGTAGCCCTATCTTCTAATCTTAGAAGTCATTCAGATGAAATTACCTTTGTGGGAATCTTGTCTGTCATCGACGTGCTTCTAGAATCTCCTATGGAAGAGATTGTTAAAATACTCCCTTTGCATAATGATGTTAAAGATACTTTGATGGGTAAAGAAACAAGATATAGCTCTGTTTTTAATATTCTTAAGTGTTATGAACGAGGGAGTTTTAATGATTTAAACGAATATTGTCAAATAATTGCTTTTGATATCAATCAGCTGCCAAAAATATATTGCAATTCAATCAAATGGGCCGAGGATTTATTCGAATACATGCAATAAATCTAAGGATTATAGGAGAATTTATGTATGGAAGTTTTTGTTGCACGTCAACCTATCTTTGATCAAAACCGTTTGGTGCATGCTTACGAATTATTATATCGAACTGGCGAACAGAACTTTTTTGATGGCAGTATTTCTTCTAATATGGCGACCTCGATTCTGTTAATGAATAGTTACTATTCTTTTGGTATCGATAACCTCATTGGCAGTCATAAAGCTTTTATTAATTTTAGTAAGGCACTCATCGAAAATGACATCCCCCATCTTCTCAATGAACAAAATGTTGTCATTGAACTTCTTGAGGATATTAAACCGGATCCTTTTTTCATTCAAAAGGTTAAAAATTTAAAGGAAAAAGGCTATACCATCGCGCTTGACGATTTTGTTGAAAGTTATCCTTACGTGGAGCTCATTGAATTATCAGACATCATAAAAGTAGATTTTTTATTAAATACACGAGAACAAATCAAAAGTATTTGCTCGACATGGAAAAAAAAAGGAAAGCTTCTTCTAGCAGAAAAAGTTGAAACAAATGAAGAATTTCTTTGGGCAAAAGGACTTGGGTTTGATTATTTCCAGGGTTATTTCTTTAGCAAACCTTCTGTGATGAAAAGCAAAACCTTAACAGATAGTGCTTATCAATACATTCGTTTGATGGAAAAGCTCAACAAACCTGAACCGGATTACAAGGAAATTGCAAGCATCATTGAGGTGGACGTTTCTTTAACATATAAGCTCTTGAAGCTGGTTAATTCACGGTTTGCTCTTGTCAGTAATATTTCCTCCATTCAACATGCATTGGCTATATTAGGGATCACTGCTTTTAGGAAATGGGTAAGCTTAGCCATGATTCAGAGTAAAGCTACGAGCTCTGCATCAGAACTAGCAAAGATTTCTCTCATTCGTTCTCATTTTATGGAAGGCATTGCCAAAGCCTCTGATTTGAAAAAATACGCATCTGAAATTTCACTCATTGGTATATTATCTGTAGTAGATGTGTTACTAGAATCGCCCATGGAGGAAATAGTGAAGAACCTCCCTCTTTCAGAAACCATTAAAGATACACTGTTAGGAAAAGATTCACAATACTCCTGTGTCTATGGCATCGTTAAACAATATGAAATGGGTAATTTCACGGATATCTTAGGTTGTTGTACCCTTATCAAGTTCGATAGCAATAAATTGCCACAAATATACCTAGAGTCTGTTAAATGGTCAGAAGAATTATTTGAATATATGTGTTAAAAAACAGGTCAATACAAATTGTATTGACCTGTTTTTATTAGTTTTCCTGAAAATAGTTCTGCATGGTTTCAAGATCTGTGTGGATTTGTTTTTTAAGCTCTTCTAGTCCATCAAACTTTATTTCTGAGCGTAAAAACCCATATATATTGATGCAAATTTCCTCGCCATAGATGTCCTCATCGAAGTTCAAAAGATGTGCTTCTACTGTGACCGATTGGCCATTAACAGTAGGATTGTAGCCAATATTCGTAATTGCTTCATAGACATGACCAGGGACTTCAACCGTAGAAACATAAACACCATTTGGTGGCATGAGCTTTGTTACATCTGGAATGATATTGGCAGTCGGGAATCCTATGGTCGTACCCAGGTGCTTCCCATGCATCACTTCTCCGGTAAAGGAAAAAGGTCTGGTCATTAAAATATTGGCCAGTTCAATGTCGCCATTTTTAACGGCTGATCTAATCCAAGTGCTGCTAATATCTTGTTCCTCATGTCTTAATTTATGTATCACATGAACATCAAAGTCATATTTTCGAGAATATTCTACCATCATACCAAAATCACCTGTACGATTTTTTCCAAATCGATAATCGGCACCTATAATAACTGCTTGAGCATTCATTTTATTCAATATAATGTCTTCAATGAATTGTTGGGGTAACATAGCCGCTGTTTCTAATGTAAAAGGTAAGACAATATAATAGTCTAAGCCCTCTATTTTCATAACCTTCTCTTTTTCATAGGGTGTATATATCAAATCAACTGGAACCCTATTGGTTAAGACAAAGGATGGATGTGGCTCAAAAGTAAACACAGCTGTCTTGAGGCCTTCTTCCCGCGCTACTTCTTTAGCTTTATTGATCAGTAACATGTGACCTTTATGTATGCCGTCAAAGTTCCCTAAAACAACCACTGTCTTAGGCAACTTAACAGTATCATTCATCATTATTTTGTCCATATGTCAACCTCCTATAAAAATAACGTCACTGGCTTGAGCAAATATTCTGAAGCGTGATTTTCTTCAAATCTATAAATACCAATAAAATGATGCTGATGATCGTAAATTCTATAACGCTGATTCATTTCTAGTTCGACGGAAGGTTCGCAATAGCTTTCTTTAATTTTATTACCATTATAAAGTTCTTTGTTATAAGCTTGCCCTACCATCACTTCTTTAAATTCCAGAAACACGCTATCCAAATCCATAATCTTTTCTTCGATACAACCTGCTTCAACCAATTGCCTTACTTCATCTATTTTCAGACTATTTTCAAGATCAAAATGTCCTGTTTTTTCTCTAATTAAGGAAGTCATATGAGCGCCACAGCCTAATCTTTCACCGATATCGTGGCACAAAGTTCTAATATAAGTTCCTTTTGAGCACGAAACACGTAAGAATATATCGTGTTCCAAAATTTGAATATCTTTAATTTCATAAATTGTTATATCTCTAGGGTTTCTTTCTATGGTTTTCCCTTCTCTAGCAAGCTCATAAAGTTTTTTCCCACCTACTTTTAAAGCAGAATACATGGGTGGCATCTGGCTATAAGGTCCAACAAATTCATGGATTACTTTTAAGATGTC
>CAZJIO010000024.1:4593-8598 GCA_964546035.1 uncultured Eubacteriales bacterium
TCCTGGGTATCTGTTGCAACACCTAATTTCAATGTGGCAGCATAAATTTTTGTTTTATCGACTAAATAATCCACCGCCTTAGTGGCTTTACCAATACATACAGGTAATACACCCTCCGCTTGAGGATCGAGGGTACCCGTGTGTCCAATTTTCTTGGTATTTAGGACCTTTCTCAGTATAGCAACTACATCAAAGGAAGTATAATCCTTTTCTTTATAAATATTGATAATGCCATCTTTCATAGTAACCTCTAATCATCCCTATAATATGATGATGCAATTGTTTTCATTTTCATTGAAAACAATTGCATATTTGATTATTGCTATTTTTCTTTTCATAACCTAAGTGCGGACAAATTGTTCGCTAATGATAGATACCATTTTTTGAATAACCATGGACAGATGTCCTTCTACAGAACAACCTGACGCTTTAATGTGTCCGCCACCGCCGAACCTTCTGGCCACTTCACACACATCAATATCACCTTTTGAACGGAAGCTTACTTTGTATTCATCCATAGCCGTTTCGTATATAAACACAGCGCAGGCCACATTTTCAATTTCGTTCAGCATTTGAACAATACTCTCAGTTTCCTTTTTAGTAGCGTTCAAAGTCTCAATTTCATATCTCGTTAAATAGGTGACCACAATTTTCCCATTTGCATGCATTTGAATATTTTCAATGGATTTGCTTTGAGCCAATAAGCCTGCCATAGATTTGTAATAAAATAATCGGTTAATGATTTCAGTAAAATCAATGCCATAACTGATTAATTTACCCGCAATGCTATGGGTATGCTCTGTGGTATTGCTATGTTTAAAGACACCTGTATCGTAGACAATGCCAGTGTACAAAGCTGTGGCAATATCACTATCGAGGAGGGTTGGATCTTCTATCAAATCATAGATAATTTCGCATGTAGAACTCGCAGTGCTAACGACATGATTTTCATGACCAAAACGCGTGTTGCTCACATGATGATCAATATTGACAATCATTTGAGCTTTTTCTACGCACTCTTTAAAGTCGCCTAAGCGAGCAATATCACCACAATCCACAGAAATGATCATGTCTACTGCGCTCGGTACTTTATCACTCACCCATTGTGTTATGGGTAAAAAACCATAGGTAGAAGGCAAATCCTTTAGAATCACTTGGCTTGGTACGCCACTTTTTTTGAGCAACATAGCCAAGGCCAAAGCTGATCCGACACAATCACCATCGGGATTAATATGTCCGACAATACAGATATTTTCATATTTTTTAGCTAGGACTACTAAATCCTTTAAGAACATTATTCTTTCTCCTGTCCTTCACTTTTAATGACATCATCGATTAACTTCGACATATGAACACCATATTCAATGGATTGGTCGATGACAAAATGTAAGTCTGGTGTGTTTCTTAAGTTAACTCTTTTTGCAAGTTCACCCTTAATATACCCACATGAACTTCTCAAACCCTCTTCAGTACTTTTTCGAGCGGCATCATCTCCCAAAACACTTACAAAGATTTTGCAATGTTTGAGATCTGAGGTCGTTTCTACTCTTAAGACACTGGTTAAAGGCGTGACTCTAGGGTCTTTAACACCTGATCTTAATATATTACTGAGTTCGTGTTTCATTTCTTCATTAATTCTTGTAATTCTATTGTTTGCTTTTCTCATAATATCACCTTCCCATTTACAGATGTACCTTATAAAGGCCTATCTTGGAATTTCTTCCATAATAAATGCTTCGAGAATGTCGCCTTCTTTAAGATCATTATATTTTGCAAGAGTAAATCCACATTCATAACCAGATGCAACTTCTTTAGCATCATCCTTAAAACGTTTAAGAGAATCTAAATCGCCTTCAAAAACAACAATATTATCCCGTAAAAGTCTTACTTTTGCTTTTCTAACCAACTTACCATCGGTAACATAACCTCCGGCAATCGTACCAACACCGGAAACTTTAAAGGTTTGACGTATTTCAGCATGGCCAATAATTTTTTCTTTGTATTCTGGATCTAGCATGCCCTTCATAGCAGCTTCAATGTCTTCAATGGCATTGTATATAACTCTGTATAAACGGATGTCAATTTGTTCAATATCTGCCGTTACTCTTGCTGTCACTTCTGGTCTAACATTAAAACCAATAATGATTGCTTCTGAAGCAGAAGCCAGCATAACATCAGATTCATTAATTGCACCAACACCACCATGAAGAATATTGATCATGACTTTTTCGTTTGAGAGCTTTACAAGACTTTGTTTCACAGCTTCTAATGAACCTTGAACGTCTGCCTTAACAATTAATTTCAATTCTTTGGTATCGCCTGCTTGAATTTGAGAGAATAAATCATCTAAAGTCACTTTATGAGGCGTATGCGTCATCAGTTTTTCTCTATTTTTCTCTAAAACTTTTTCAGCAACATGTCTTGCTTCTCTTTCATTTTTCGCTACATAGAAAGAATCGCCTGCAGAAGGTGCTTCTGATAAGCCTAAAACTTCAACCGGGGTTGAAGGACCTGCTTGTTTCACACGTCTACCCTTATCATCTATCATAGCTCTAATACGACCTGAAGCCGTTCCAGCAACGATAGCGTCACCTACTTTGAGTGTACCATGTTGAACAAGAACTGTAGCAACTGGACCTCTACCTTTATCAAGTTGAGCTTCAATAACTGTTCCACGAGCACTTTTATGTGGATTTGCTTTGAGCTCCTCTATTTCTGAAACCAACAATACCATTTCTAGTAAAGTATCTAAATTTGTTTTTTCAGTTGCAGAGACATCTACACAAATAGTATCTCCACCCCATTCTTCTGCTATCAATTGATATTCTACCAATTCCTGCTTAACACGATCAGGATTAGCGCCTGGCTTATCAATCTTATTCACTGCAACAATTATTTTAAGTCCTGCAGCTTTAGCATGATTAATGGCTTCTATGGTTTGAGGCATAACACCATCATCTGCTGCTACAACTAAAATAGCAATATCCGTCGCCATTGCACCTCTAAGTCTCATAGCTGTAAAAGCTTCATGACCTGGTGTGTCTAAGAAAGTGATTTTTTGGCCATTAATGGTAACAACTGATGCACCAATATGTTGGGTGATACCGCCTTGTTCGCCTTCTGTTACTTTACTAGAACGAATCGCATCTAGTAAGGATGTTTTACCATGATCGACGTGACCCATGACTACAACGACAGGAGATCTAGGTTCTAAATCACCCTCAATATCGTCTTCTTCTTTAAAAAATTCTTCTAATACATCTACTTCTTCTAAGCGTTCAACTTCTAAACCAAATTCTTCGACAATGGTTTTAGCCATATCAAAATGAACTTCTTGGTTAGCTGTTGCCATAACGCCTTTGATCATTAAAATTTTAATGATTTCTGAAGTTTGTTTGTCTAGTTTTAAGGATAAATCTTTTACCGTTATGGTATCAGACAATTTTACAATTAACATATCGATTTCAGCTTGAGCTGCTTCTGCTGCTGCTAAAACTTTCTTAGCTTCTGCTTTTCTCGCTCCGCCAGATCTACCTGTGCTCGTTTTAGAGCCATATTGACCTGTTTGTGATACGCCTGCTTTGGATCTGCCTTGATAATTATTGCCATAAGTAGACTGACCCTTTTGTCCGGTTTTTGAAACAGTACCTTGAGCAGGTTTTGCGCCTGTTGATTGAGCTGGTCTGTATCCAGAGTTTTGACTAGATCCTTGGGAAGAGCCTCCACCCGTATTTTGAGTAGGTCTATATCCAGAATTTTGGGTTGAACCCTGGGAAGAGCTTCCACCCGTGTTTTGGGTAGGTCTGTATCCAGAATTTTGAGTCGAACCTGTTCCAGTATTTTGGGTAGGTCTGTATCCAGAATTTTGGGTTGAACCTGTTCCAGTATTTTGGGTAGGTCTGTATCCAGAATTTTGGGTTGAACCTGTTCCAGTATTTTGGGTAGGTCTATATCCAGAATTTTGGGTTGAACCTGTTCCAGTATTTTGGGTAGGTCTGTATCCAG
>CAZJIO010000024.1:8698-13780 GCA_964546035.1 uncultured Eubacteriales bacterium
GTTGAACCTGTTCCAGTATTTTGGGTAGGTCTGTATCCAGAATTTTGGGTTGAACTCTGGGAAGAGCTTCCACCTGTATTTTGATTAGGTCTGTATCCAGAACTTTGAGTTGACCCTTGGGTAGAACTTCCACCTGTGTTTTGACTAGGTCTGTATCCGGAATTTTGGGTTGACCCTTGGGTTGAACTTCCACCTGTACTTTGCACGGGTCTAGATGTGTTTGATACGGGTCTAGTTCCTGTGTTTTGCGTTTGTCTTGCGACTGGTCTTTGTTCAGTAGTTGTTGGTTGACTAGTTCTTGCAACTGTTTTAGTTGGGTCCTGAATTACCTGTGCTGGTCTAGTTCCTGTTGAATGAGACCCTCCTGGATTAGATCCTGCAACTCTAACAGGTGCTGGTTTTCGTTCTACTGGTTTCCCATCAACGATTGGTGCTTGGGCTTCAACTGGTTTAGCTTGAGGCTTTTCTGTTGGCTCAACTTTTGGGGTTGAACTATGTTCTGTAGACACTGACACTTTTGATTCTTTGTCAGTTGACTTGTTTTCGTATACTTTTAATACCTTGGTCACATCTTCATCTGAAAGAGAACCCATATGATTTTTTACTTCAATGCCAAGTTTAGTAAGCGCATCAACAAGGTCTTTGTTGCTCACTCCAACCTGCTTTGCGATTTCATAAACACGTACTTTTGACATTAAATCACCTCCGTAAGACCTTTATAGCCTCTATTTTTTATTCATTGATCTTTGACTTTATATTTTCTGCAAATTGCGCATCTACTATGCAAATTGTTGCTCGAATTTCTTTACCCAATGCTTTACCAAGGGCATATTTATCGCTAAATTCTATCAGTTCAACATGACGAAACGCGCACATATTCCTGAACTTTTTCTTTGTATTTTCTGAGGCATCTCCTGCAATGATAACCAGATGAGCCGTTTCACCTCGAATGGCTTTTTCAACCATCGATTCACCTGCTACTAATTTCCCAGCTTTCATTGTCAGTCCCAAGAAAGAATAAACTTTATTCATGTTGGTGCAACCCCTTTTTTAACTGTTCATAGACATCGTCTGGTATTTTAGATTGGAAAGATCTTTCCAAACCCTTATTCTTAATAGCCATTTCCAAGCAGCTTTCAGCCTGACAAATATAGGCGCCACGTCCATTTAATTTTCCAGTAGCATCAACAAAAAATTGATCTTCTTTATTCTTAACAATGCGTATAAGACCTTTTTTGTTCTTCATCTCTTGACAGCCTAAGCATTTTCTAAGTGGCGTTTTCTTTTGCATATGACCTCACTACTCCTCGTCATAAAGATCTCTAATGGATTTCTCTTTTTTATCTGCATCATGTCCATTTTGGAAATGTTCATCTGTAGGTATGGTTACTTTGTCTGTAGACAATATAAAATTGGTTTCTTTAGCTTGAGTTTCACTTTTAATATCAATTTTATAGCCTGTTAATTTAGCAGCAAGTCTAGCGTTTTGCCCTTCTTTACCAATAGCAAGAGATAATTGGTAATCTGGAACAACTACTTTAGCACTTTTAGTTTTTACATCTACCGCTACTTTAACCACTTTTGAAGGACTAAGAGATGCAGAAATAAATTTAGCTGCGTCTTCATTCCAAGGCACAATATCAATTTTTTCACCCTTTAGTTCATGTACAATAATGCCTACTCTAGCACCATTATGTCCAACACAAGAACCAACAGGATCCACATTTGAGTTATGAGAATGAACTGCAATCTTAGTTCTTGAACCTGCTTCTCTAGAGATTGATTTAATTTCTACAACACCATCATGAACTTCTGGAACCTCTTGTTCAAACAAACGTTTTACAAGCTCCGGATGGGTTCTTGAGACATAAATCTTAGGTCCCTTTGTGCTCTCTTTTACTTCAATAACATAAACTTTAATACGTTCATTAGGTGGATAGGTTTCTCCGGGCACTTGCTCTTTATCAATTAACATAGCGTCAATTTTTCCTAAGTTAACAACAACACTGTTCTTAACTTCCCTTTGAATAATCCCTGTAACCACTTCTTTTTCTTTAGTGATATATTGATTAAACAATACATCTCTTTCAGCTTCCCTAATTTTTTGTACCACCACTTGTTTTGCTTTACCTGCTGCAATTCTTCCGAAATTTTTTGGTGTTACTTCTACTTTGACAATATCACCAAGCTCAAATCGTTTATCAACTTCTTTTGCTTTCTCAAGGGAAATAGTCAGGTTTTGATCTTCTACGACCTCAACCACTTCTTTTTCAGCATAAACAGAAACATCGCCTTTATCTCTATCGATAAGCACTTTGATATTTTGTGATGTACCATAATTATTTTTACAAGCTGTCAGCAGTGAATTTTCGATCGCTTCAATTAAAATGTCCTTGCTAATTCCTTTTTCTTTTTCGATCTGGTTCAATGCTTGAATAAATTCAGCATTCATTTTCCTGTAATCCTCCTAACGTTTTTATTTAAAAGATAACAACTAACCTAATGATGGCAATATCCTTCCGGTTAAATGTCATGCTTTCTTCATCCATTTCAAGGGTAACAGTGTCTTCGTTAAAGCTTACCAGTTGGCCTTCAAATTCTTTTTGATTATTGAGTGGCTTATACAGCTTTAATTCAACCGTCTTACCCATACTTCTTGTGAAATCTTTATCTTTTTTTAACGCCCTATCAAGTCCTGGAGAGCTTACTTCAAGAATATAAGGTTCGGTAATCGGATCGTTTGTTTCCAATTGAACATCCAGTGCCTTACTAAGGATTTCACAATCGTCTATCGTAACGCCGCCTTCCTTATCAATGAAAATTCTTAAATACCAATTTCCAGCTTCTTTTACATACTCGACATCTACAAGCTCATAATTATGTTCAGTTAAAATAGGTTGAAGCATCTTTTCAATAAGCGCTTCTATTTTTTCCTTAAAGGACATAACCTCACCTCTTCCATGAATGGTAAAATTTATTGATACGTATGTTATTTGCTTATTCGAGCTGTCTTATACCCTAACAAATAACAAGAGTGGACCAAAAGTCCACTCCTAAATTGTCGAATTTATATATCTTTGTAATTATAGCATTTGTTGCAAAAGTTTTCAAGTACTTTATTGTTATTAATGATGCTATTCTTCTATTTTACCCTTATACACGCTTTTTTATTTACATGACTTAACATGACTTTTTCTAGTTAATGCTTTCAAACCCTTTACACAAACATATGTTCGTGTTATAATCAAATTACCCCTATACCACCTTGGAGAAATGCGAAATGAAAACTTTAGCCAAATCAATAGAAATGATCAGCTGGACTGAAGAGAACGGCAGGATTCATCCTGTGAAGTTTAAAATTGCTCAAGCAGATGGCGAAAAACACATTTATAAAGTCATTAAAATATACACTTCAGAAATCGAAAAAATGGCTGGCAATAGAATTTATAAATTCACTTGCGAAATTATTGTCAACAATATGATTAAACTCTGCGAACTCAGATATGAATTGGATTCTTGTAAATGGGTATTATTTAAAATTTAGATTATTTTTTAATGCAAAAAAACCTAAAACATGCTATCCTAATGATAATTTAATGTATTAACACTAGGAGGTATGCGTGATGTTTGAATGGAAACAAGAATACGCTTTTGGACTAGATGATATCGACAAACAACATCAGAGACTTTTCGAAATAGGTCATCGTCTTGAAGAAGTCTGTAATGATCCCCTTACGCCAAACCAATACCAGTCTATAAGAGAAGCCGTTTTAGAACTAGACGATTACACGACTTATCATTTCGACTATGAAGAAGAATGGCTTTCCTTTATTGGCTTCGAATCAACACGTGCGCACCAGGAAGAGCACGATCAATTTACAGCTAAAATAGCCGAACTAAAAAGCAGCAGCAATGCACCAGATCTGCATTCACTTGATCTTATTCGTGAAACCCTTTCTTTTTTAGCACGTTGGATTATTCATCATGTTCTCATGGTGGATTTAGAATATGTTTCGGCAATTACAGCCTATAGAGCTAAGCATACCCCACTTTTATAATCAAACCACCCAAGATAGTTTGTTTAAATACAGACTATCTATTTTTATAGCGTTCGTTTACGATGCCCCAATTAATATTCTTAATGAATACGTCAATATATTCCTTACGCGCTATGCCAAAATCAATCATATAAGCATGCTCATAAACATCGAGCACGATCAGTGGCACTGTTTGAAGGGTACTGCCTTCATCATGTGCATCTTGACCATAAATATGCAGGCCATCGTCTAATGGATCCCACGAAAGAACTGCCCACCCTCTCATTGACATCCCTACTGCCTTAAACTTGGTTAAAAAGTAATCATAGCTTCCGAAGGTTTCAATAATAGCAGATAATATTGGACCATTAGGCACTTTGTGGGCCCCAATAATGTTTTCAAAATAAAGTTCATGAAGCTTAACCCCATTTAATGAATAACTCTCAGCTAACTTTAGACTGCGCATTCTACTAAATGTGCTATTAGAGTCTTCGTAATTTTTTTCAACAGTTAGGAGCGTTCTAACTTGATTTAATTTCGTGACGTAATTCTGGTATAACTTTTCGTGTTGATTCAGTTGGCTTTCAGTCAATCCACTGACACCATAAAAGTTGAAAGTTTTGTTTTTCTGTTTTTTTTATTAATTATATGTCACAACCAAAGGAAATATACGAAGCCCCAGAAATGTGAAAACAGTCCTGGGGCACATGACTTAAATGATGATACAAATCAATCCACCACTGCCCTCATTCATAATTCTTTTGAGAGCTTCTTGCAACTTCATTTGGGTATCAACCGGCATTCTATAGATTTTACTTTGAAGACCATCATTAACCAATTCATGTAAAGATCTTCCGAATATATTGGATTCCCAAATGGATTTTGGATCGTTTTCAAATTCACTCATTATGTAGTTCATAAAGTCTTCACTTTGTTTTTCGGTGCCTACAATTGGGGACACTTCTGTTTCGATATCGCATTTAATCATGTGGATTGTAGGAGCACTTGCTTTTAGTTTCACGCCAAACTTATTACCTTGTTTGAC
>CAZJIO010000024.1:13808-14642 GCA_964546035.1 uncultured Eubacteriales bacterium
AAGTCCTCCATATGTGGTGAAACAATACCATAACCATGAAGTGCAACATCGTTTAAAGCCTTTTCTACAGTTTCATATTTTTTCTTAACCTTACCCAACTTTTTAATCAAAGAAATGAATTGATATTCACCCTCTACTTCGCTACCAATCAGATCACTAAGCACTGTATAATAATGTTCATCTTTTATTTTAATATCCATGCTGGTGCTGCCGTCTGATAAATTGATTCGATCCAGACTGAACTTATCAACAAATTCGTTTTTAAAGGTGTCTTGGGAAGCAATTCTCACATCTCGAATGGTATTGATGTTTTTCATCGCACATCTTGCAGTTTCAATCAAACTTTCTTTTAACCAGTGGTCATGGTCAAGGACTTCAATCCATTTGGGTACATTGAAGTTCAACGCAGAAACAGGGAATTCAAATAATACATTTTCAAAAATCTTCTCAACATCTTCTTTTCTCAGCTGTTCACAATTACAAGGTAAGGTTGTAACGCTATATTTTTGTTCTAATTCATGAACCAGATCTGAAGTGATATCTGAAAAAGGTCGGATGGTATTTAAAATCAAGACAAAGGGCTTGCCAATCTTTTTCAACTCATTGATGGTTTTTTCTTCTGCTTTAATATAATGATCTCTAGGTATTTCTCCAAAAGAACCATCTGTAGTGATCACTATGCCTATGGTGGAATGGTCATTAATGACCTTTTTAGTGCCAAGTTCGGCAGCTTCTGTAAACGGAATTTCATGATCAAACCAAGGGGTTTTTACCATGCGTTCCACATCACCCTCTAGATGACCTGATGCCCCATCGACCATGTACCCAACACAG
>CAZJIO010000024.1:14665-15765 GCA_964546035.1 uncultured Eubacteriales bacterium
ACTCGATATCATCACCCATAGTTATTCTTGCAGCCTCTTGAGGAATGAATTTAGGCTCTGTGGTCATGATTGTTTTACCCGCTGCACTTTGGGGCAATTCATCTCTAGCTCTTTCTTTAACATGAACGTTATCTATGTTTGGTATAACCAGTAAGTCCATAAAGCGCTTTATAAATGTTGACTTCCCAGTTCTGACGGGTCCTACAACCCCTATGTATATTTCTCCGTTAGTTCTAGCCTTCATGTCATTATATACATCGTATCCTTCAAACATAAAAATCCTCCTACACATATTTTCTCATAAATAAATATATGTAAGTAAATGGGCTTCTATTCCATGAACAACTCGACTATAAGTGGTGAAATCAGAAAAAAAATAAATTATTGTTAGATTATTTTGGGGTTTTATGGTAACATAAACTAAAGATAAAATTCTCTTTAGTTTTTTCTTTACGCCACAAAACTTACTAAACGAAAGGAAATAACCATTATGCCAGTAGTAGATTACGCAACCTATAATCGAATGCTAGAAGATGCTTATAAAAATCACTATGCATTCCCAGCAATTAACGTCGCTTCTGTTGAAGCAGCTAACGGTGCTTTAAAAGCCTTTGCTGATGCAAAATCAGACGGAATCATTCAAGTTTCAACAGGAGGAGCAAAACACTTTTCCGGTTCAAGCGTTTCAGATTGTTATTTAGGCGCTCTATCCCTTGCTAACCACATACATTTAGTTGCAGAACGTTATAACGTCAACATTGCCTTACACACAGACCATTGTAAAGCAGATGAACTGGATAAATTCGTCTTACCACTCATCGCAGAAACAGAACGTCGCCGTGCAAAGGGCGAAAAAAATCTATTCAACAGCCATATGTTTGATGGTTCTGATGTTACTTTAAGTGAAAATATCCGAATTTCTACTGAGTTGTTAAAAAGATGTGCAGCTAATGACATCATTTTAGAAGTAGAGTCTGGTGTTGTAGGTGGCGAAGAAGATGGCGTTAACAACGAACATGTTGCACGCGAAAAGTTATATACCTCTCCAGAGGACATGCTTGCTTTATACGAAGCTTTGATCAAAATTCCAAATGCTCAAT
>CAZJIO010000024.1:15838-27067 GCA_964546035.1 uncultured Eubacteriales bacterium
GAAGGTAAAGAAGCACTTCAATTAGCTTTTGGCAAAGAAGCTTACTTCCGTTACGTATTCCATGGCGGTTCAGGTTCTACAGAAGAAGAAATTCATGAAACACTTCAATATGGTGTTGTAAAAATGAACATTGATACAGATACCCAATACGCTTTCACACGTCCAATCGTTGAGCATATGTTCAAAAATTACGACGGTGTTCTTAAACTTGAATCTGAAGTTGGTAACAAAAAAGTTTACGATCCAAGATCTTACTTAAAGAAGGCTGAAGCAGGCATTGCAGCGAGAATTATGCAAGCTTGTGATGACTTACGTTCTACAGGTAATTCAATCTACGGAAAATAAGGTTCAATAAAAAACGCCCCTTTCATTTTATGAAATGGGGCGTTTTTTTACTATTCAAATTTTTTATCACGGCTCATCAATTCAACAACTGCTTCTCTTGGGTTTTTATCCTCAAAGAGTATTTTATTAATTTGTTCGATAATCGGCATTTCAACGCCGAATTTACGGGCTAAGTGCAATCCCGCTTGAGCTGCATATACGCCTTCAACGACCATTTTTACACTATCTAAAGCTTCTTGTAATTTAGCGCCTTGACCAATGAGTATACCTGCACGCCTATTTCTGCTATGCATGCTTGTGCAAGTTACAATGAGGTCGCCAATCCCAGAGAGGCCATTAAAGGTTGCAGGATTAGCACCCATGGCATCGCCAAGTCTACTTATCTCAGCCATACCTCTTGTCATAAGCGCAGCTTTTGTATTGTCACCAAAGCCTAAGCCATCCGAAATGCCTGCAGCTAATGCGATTACATTTTTTAAAGATCCGCCAATTTCTATACCAAGCATATCTTTACTACCGTAAACCCGGAAGGATTCATTCATAAAGGCATCTTGAACTTTTGCAATGGCCTCCTCATTATTAGAAGCGACTACAACTGAAGTTGGTATGTTTCTTGCCACTTCTTCTGCGTGACTTGGACCAGAGAGTACCACAACATCATTTTGAGGCAATACATCATTAATGACCTCTTGAAGTGTGAAAAGAGTCCCATCTTCTAAGCCTTTGGCTACATTAACGATAATTTGGTCTTTGGTAATATAGTCCTTTAGACCTTCTGCCGTCTTTCTAATGAAAGGAGATGGCACAGCGAAAACAAGAATTTCTTGATCTTTAGTAGCGATTTGTTTATCTGAAGTAATGATAATTTGCTCACTCAATGGAATACCTGGCAATTTATCAATATGCTCATGATGTTTATTGAGCATATCTACCTCATCTTGCATAATCGACCATAGGGTTACCTCATGGTGGTTATCATTTAACAACATGGCTAAGGCAGTGCCCCAGCTTCCGGCTCCAATGATGGAAATTTTCATAAGCTCCTCCATCTGCATTAAGCAGCATCAATTTTGTCTTAAGTAAAAGTAAAGCTATGCGATCATCTCTTTTTTATGTCCCAATTTATTTTCAGAACCAGATAACAATCTTTTAATGTTGTCCTTATGACGGTACAAAGCTGAGACAGTTAAAAATAATCCAAGCAAGACATATTCCCAACTATCCCTATGCCATACAAACATTAAAATTGGCACAGCAACAGCCATTAGTACAGAACCTAAAGAAACATATTTGGTAATACCGATGGTAATTGCCATGATGGCCATGCAAATCAGTCCAATGACCGGATCCACGGCTAGCAGAACGCCTACAGTAGAAGCAATCCCTTTGCCACCTTTGAACTTCAAAAAGACTGGCCAGTTGTGTCCTATAATCGCACCAAAACCAGCATAAAAGCCTGCTAATGGATCATCAAATAATGCTCTAGCAACAATGACTGCAATCACTGCTTTTGCAATATCTCCGAAAAATGTAACTGCACCTAATTTCCAGCCCAATACTCTAATGGCATTTGTCGTACCTGAGTTGCCACTTCCATATTGTCTGATATCAATGTTTTTCTTAAATCGACCAATGATAAACGCAGTTTGAAAACACCCTAACAAATAACCCATTAATAAGCAAAACAATCTAAACATGAATTAATGCTCCTTTCTCTCACGAATCAACATTTTGATAGGTGTTCCCTTAAACCCAAAAGATTCTCGGATTTGGTTCTCAATATATCTGGTGTAGGAAAAATGAGCGAGCTCTTTGTCATTTACAAACAACACAAAGCAAGGTGGCTTAATAGAGATTTGCGTCATATAGTAAATTTTAAGTCTTTTACCCTTGTCTGAAGGGGGTTGATTCATTGCCATTGCATCGTATAAAATATCATTTAAAACGCCTGTCGCTACTCTAAGTGAATGATTTTGAATGACCATATCGATGGATTCAAAAAGTTTATTAATTCTTTGACCCGTCAAGGCAGAAATAAATACGATAGGGGCATATTTCATATATGCCAAAGTACTTTCAATGGTATCCATAAACTTATAGACGCTTTTGTCATCTTTTTCGACGGCGTCCCATTTATTAACAGCTATTATAGCACCTTTGCCACGATCATGGGCAATTCCCGCAATCTTTGCATCCTGTTCCGTAATACCTTCTGTTGCATCAATCATGAGGATGATAATATCGGCTCGCTCTATTGCAGCAACGGTTCTAATAATGCTGTAACGTTCAAGTTCCTCCGTTACTTTTGCTTTTTTTCTAACACCAGCGGTGTCAATTAATATATATTCCGAATCACCGTATTTAACTCTTGTATCTATGGCGTCTCTTGTCGTACCAGGAATATTTGAAACAATCACTCGGTTTTCGCCAAGGATTTTATTGACTAATGATGACTTACCAACATTTGGTTTACCAATAATAGCAATCTTAGTCGTTTCTTCTGCATCGTCCATATCATTTGGGCCTGGACAATGTTTGACAACCTCATCTAAAAAGTCGCCTAAACCTATCCCACCAGCAGCGGATACGCCAAAAGGATCTCCTAATCCTAGGTTATAAAATTCAAAAATATCATTTTGAAATTTTTCATAATTATCAACTTTATTGATACAAAGTACAATAGGTTTTTTAGAACGTCTAAGCATATCAGCAACCTTAAAGTCTGCATCGACTAGACCCGTTCTCACATCAGCCAAAAATACAATGACATCCGCAGTATCAATAGCAATTTCAGCTTGATTTCTCATATGCGATAAAATAACATCTTGAGAATCGGGCTCAATACCACCCGTATCAATGAGTGTAAAGTGAAAATTAAGCCATTCCACGTCTGCGTAAATTCTATCTCTTGTTACCCCTGGCGTGTCCTTCACAATTGAAATATCTGAGCCAGCTAACCTGTTAAAAAGTGTAGACTTTCCAGTATTGGGTCTACCTACAATTGCAACTATCTGTTTACGTTCCATATGAACTCCTTTATCCTATCACTGCTTGTATGAGATCTTCTCCACTAGTGCCTACTACAACTATTTTCGTTTGTAAAGCCAGTTCAAGATCGTTAATGGTCATGTCGTCTAACAATACTTCTTCACCGTTTCTCAGTAAATTACTAGGCACTAGCAAATATTCGCCTAGATCTTGATCTTTTAATTGATGCAAAATATCTTCACCCGTCAAAAGACCTGATACAGTTATTTTCTCTCCAAAAAAATGATTGATGATTGGATAAACCATCATTTCTATATTGGGACATTTATTCCCTAGTTGATGCATTAATCGGTCAATTACCGGAGCAATTAATTGTCCAGTAGCAATGGAAATCTTTTTCTTTTTCTTAATGGGTTTCATATCATTATACCACTGATCAAATTCATCCATCAAGAGTCTCGTCATCCCTACGCCGTTTTCTAGTTGCAAATAGCCATCATAGGATTCTTCTACGGGCATTTCTTGCTCAGCTAGAAAATAGAATTCATCACCCGCATGAATAAAATGGGTACCGTGGGTATTATACAGTTTATTTTGCCATTTATCAACGGTTTTTATCACATTAATTGCATCTTCTTTTGTGAAAGGCTCTAAAGGTGCCAAACCATGTCGATGCTTACTGAGTCCTACTGGTACAATTGAGACACTTTGAAGATGGGGTAAATAAGCGCTCAGAGCTTCTATGGAACGCTCCAGCTCTATCCCATCATTCAACCCCTTACATAGAACAATTTGTCCATTCATAAGGGTGTGGGCTTCGTGTAGTCTATCCATATATCCAATGATATTGTCTGCAAAGCGATTATTCAACATTTTTTTCCTAAGATCCATATTCATCGTGTGCACTGAAACGTTAATAGGTGATAGATGATATTCAATAATGCGATCAATATCCCTATCCTTCATGTTCGTTAAAGTCACATAGTTCCCTTGAAGAAATGAAAGCCTAGCATCATCATCTTTGAAATAAAGCGTCTCTCTCATTCCTTTTGGCAACTGATCAATAAAGCAAAAAACACATTTATTACAGCAGGATTTATATTCGTCCATCAGATTGTTTTCAAAAACCAATCCAAGGTCTTCATAATCATCTTTTTCAACTTCGATGGTCCATTCTTCCCGACTTTCATTTTTCAACACCACCAGGGTGATTTCTTCATTGTCCACTAGCAAATGATAATCTAAGGCATCCACTATTTCTTTCCCATTAATGGAAATTAAACAATCACCCACTTCAAGGCCAATCTCCTGGCCAATACTCTCTTCGATTACTTCTACAATTCTATGTTCTCGCATCACATCACCTACTTCTTAGTATTACTTTTATTTTAATTGCATGATAGCCACCATGCTACCTCTTTGACCATTACTACCACGATGGGAGAAAAGGTCGTTTTTGTGGCACATGGTACAGACATCTGTTTTGGTTATTCTATCTGCCTTCATACCAGCCTCTATCATAATTGCTTCATTTGCCGCCCATAAATCTAACATATATTTTGAAGCGCTGTAAGACTTAACAATCGTACCCAGTATTTGTGGCTCGAAAGTCTTTTCAAACTCACTCTTTACATCTTCGGACACTTCAAAACAGCAAGCCCCAATAGAGGGACCGATGGCACCAATGAGTTCCTCTGGCCTTGAACCAAAGACTTCTGTCATTTTCTGAATGGTTTTAGCGCCAATCTTTTTTACAGTTCCCCGCCACCCTGCATGGGCAAGTCCAATCACTTCATGAACTGGGTCCAAAAAATACAGAGGCACGCAATCTGCGTAGAAGGTCACTAGAGCTACCTCTTTTTTATTCGTAATAAAGCCATCTACCCCTAATAAGTCGCTTTCACGTGTCATGCCTTTTCCACAATCTTTTTCATCTACTACGTGGACTAAATCATCATGAACTTGGTTTGTAAACACCAAATGATTAGGCTTTATTTCAAGGGCTTCACATAAAATTCGAAAATTTTCTTTAACATGCTCATCACGATCACCTCTGCCAAACCCCAAATTCAACCTTTCAAAAATGCCACTGCTGACACCACCATGACGGGTTGAAAAACAATGTTTAACAAGATCGGTCTCTGAAAGAGCAGGTATTTGAAAATATATTAAATCGTCTTTTTGACACAGCTCAAACACTTGAGAGGAAAGCATTTCGTCACCGCCATTTCTTTATAAGTATTTGGAGTTATTTTGCAACGAAAAGGCGTTTTTTAACCAACACACCTCTTCACCAATAATTTCAATCACATCAAATCGCATTGGCTTTTCATAAAGATGATATTTCTGGGCGTAGATCATAGCGCTTTTCATGATTTTCATTTGTTTATGGTAATGAACAGCCTCAGATGGCCTTCCCATTTTAATATCTTTTCTCCATTTAACTTCTATAAAAAGAACGGTGTCCCCTTCTTTAGCGATGATATCTATCTCGCCAATTTTACAGGTATAATTGGTCGTGACGATGCTACACCCTGCTCCACGCAAAAATCTCACAGCCAACTCCTCACCCTCGCTACCAATTGTTCTCTTATTCATTTAATCCCCCTAGGTCTACTTTACTTTATCATATAGACGATCTAGATCCGTCACAAAAACCATGATTTCAGCAACAACCTTATAAAGCTCGGGCGGTATAAAGTCACCTAACTCCAGTTTCGTCAACTCTTGAACGAGTTTGGAATCCTGATAAACAGGTATGTCACTTTCCTGAGCTTTGTCAAGAATTCGATCCGCAATATTCCCAGCACCTTTAGCAATGAGTTTAGGCGCATCGTCTCCCGCATCGTATTTTATTGCTGCTACTTTTTTTATTTTTTCATCCATGTCATCACGCCCTCATATCAAAAGTATACCGCTTCACCTCATGAATGTCTTGTTTCTTTTGGAGAAAATCGTCTTTTACATCAAAATCCTTTTCTTTTTTCTTGGTTGTGATGTTTTGGACCTTAAAGCCTTCTTTTGTCAATTGGTTATGGATTGCAAATAGCTTTGGTTCAATAAGACCGTTTTTTTCATCATTCTCTGTGTAAAACTGAACAGATATATTTTGTTCCTTTTTATTGACATAGATATCCAGATGTCCCAGATTAACCAAATCCAGTCTAATTAATGCGGTAATCGACGCTTTATCGTTTTTAATTTGTTTTTTATCATTAAAGACATAAAGCTCAGCATGGGTTAATCGGTCTCCTAGCAACATAGGTAGTTGAATAAAATTGTAGCGTTGATTGAGGTCCCCCATGAATTCTATTGAGCTCTTTACACCCTGAGCTTCTTTAGCTAACTCACCAACCTTAGAATCCGGTAATTGTGATTCTAACGTTAACAGGTTCGATACTTTATCTTGAATATTCTGATAAAATTCAGTTAACTTTTCAGGACTTTCTAAATGACTGCTATTCATTAACATTTCTCTCTTAAAAAGAGCGCTCATGATTCTTTTTGATAACACCTCGGTCAATTGCTCTTTTAAAGCTATTGGAAGCTCTAGATCTTCCATTTGCTGAAAGAGTTCTTGAATAGATCCTTCCGAGAGTCCAGTTATTTTTTTGCCCATTAAAGGTTTTAACGTTTCATTAATTTCATTTTCAAGAAGGAGCAATTCTCCTTCCATCATCACGGCCTTTAAAGGCAACGGTCTTTCAGAAGCGGTTTCAGGAGGCGTTACTTCCCCGTCAACTTGTTTTTGACTCTGCTTACAGACTCCTTGAGACAATACACTATCCTTCAAAATCAGTTTAGCAATTTCCTGCCCACCAGCTTCTTTAACGTACGTAGATAGGTCATCGCTTAAAGAAGCTAAGTTTTGAATAATTTTATTGTCTCCTAGGAGCATTTTATGTAAATGTTCAAGATGATCTTTTGTAACAGGCAACTTGTTTTTCACTAAAAAAAGCAGTTCATCGATATGAGAACCGTCATATTGTTTTGTATAAGGGATCACTTTTTGCAAAGTGTCTTTATCAATAGGCATCTGGTTCTTAATAAGCTGATCAACTACCTCTAGATTCTCTTTAGTGACGGTGATTCCAGCGTTCTCTAAGGCTTGAACCAATTTATGCGTAAGGCTTGCCCCTTGCTTTATTAAGAATTTCCAAACTCAAACGACCATTGGTTTTAGTAACAACTGTTCAGTGGATGATTCCTTGACAACAAAAGACAATTCTTGTCCAATAAAAAACTCAAAAGAGTCCGTCATCTTGGCTTGCACCGTTTGACCATTTAATAGTTTAATAAGCACCTCAGTTTGCTTAAGATCAATGATTTCTCCTTTGATCAAATCGCCTAACTTGGGCAGTTCAGCTTTTGCCGTTTTAACGGAACCTTTTGTTAGTTCTGCTGCTGCAGCTGCACTCACTTTTTGAAATTTATCATAGGTTTTTGAGTCGTTAATTTTCAAAAGCAACACTTCCTCTTTAACCAATATTCGTTTGAGTTTGGAAATTCTTAATAAAGCTTTCACGATGAATTGGGCAGGGTCCAAAAGCTTTAAGAGCTGTTATATGATCGTTGGTGCCGTACCCTTTATTTTTATCAAAGCCATAATTTGGGAATAGTGCATGATAACCTGCCATCATCCTATCTCTTGTAACTTTCGCAATGATACTTGCCGCCGCAATGGAAACGCTTTTTTCGTCCCCTTTAATAATCCCTACTTGAGGCATTAAAATACCAGGAATCGTTAATGCATCCACTAAGACCATATCTGGTATGAGGGATAGGTTCATAATGGCTTGGTTCATTGCTTTTTTTGTAGCATTGAGTATATTAATCTCATCAATTTCATCAGGATGAATCATGCCAATACTGACTGATAGAGCCTTTTCCATGATCTCAGCATACAATTCTTCTCTTTTTGCTTCAGACAATTGTTTAGAATCGTTTACGTAAAATATCGTTGCATCTTTTGGTAATATAACTGCAGCGGTAACTACTGGACCCGCCAGAGGTCCTCTACCTACTTCATCAATCCCTGCTATGAATTCGAAATGGTCGTACTTTCTTTCAAAGAAACGCATGAGATGCAGTCGATTGATTTCCTTCTTGATGGCTTCTAGTTTCTTTTCATAACTCTCTATGAGCTTTTTTACGCCGACCCGTTCATCTTCACGATAATCCTCTAATACATTTTTGATTTCCTCTAAAGAAATTTTTTCTAACCTACTCTTTATATCGGAAATGGATTGCTCCATCATGAGTGCACCTTTACCCTTTATTCATTTAAACTTCTATTTTGGAATCCTGTTCTTTAATCCTATCGATAGTTATTTTACCAATCTTTCCATTTCTAAACTCTTCAAGAAGGACCATGGCCATTCGATCTGTGTCAGGCACACCGCCTGTTTTAAGGAGTCCTCTTTTTAAGGTAGCTGCTTCTAATACTTCCATAATTTCTTTTGTTTCTATGTCTTGAACCTCATATTTTTTGAGAAACTGCCCTTTGTAATGGGTTCTCATAAATTCAAGCATATGGAAAACCAATTCTCTCGTATCTAAAATTTGCTCTTTAATGGAGCCAATGAGTGCTAGTGAAATACCCACTTGTTCACTTTCAAACCGTGGCCATAAAAGACCAGGTGTATCAAGTAATTCAAAATCGTGTTTAAGTTTGATCCATTGTTTACCTTTGGTAATACCTGGCTTATTTCCTGTTTTAGCACTGGCCTTACCGACAATTTTATTGATGAAAGTAGATTTACCTACATTGGGAATACCCACTACCATAGCTCTAACCGGTCTGTTAATCATACCTTTAGCTTTGTCTCTTGCAATCTTTTCTTTACAGACTGCCTTAGCTGCTGGTAGTACATGGTTCATACCTTGTCCATCACGGGCATTAACCGTAACAACCTCAGCCCCTTCTTCTCTAAGAAGCTTTGCCCATTGCTTCGTCATCTCATCATCAGCAAGGTCCGATTTATTAAGGACAACAACTCTTGGTCTGTTCTTTGCAATTTTTAAAATTTCTGGGTTTCGACTGCTATAAGGCACTCGAGCATCTAATATTTCTATTACCACATCTACCAACTTGATGTTTTCTTCCATCATTCGTTTTGCTTTGGTCATGTGTCCTGGATACCATTGTATATTCATTTAATCACCTAGTTTTTCTATAGTTTTTCTTTAGTTTTTCTTTTTTATTTAAAAAGGGACGGTCTATTTCATATGCCCGTCCCTAACATTTGATATGAACCTGATTATTATTCCACAAATCCAATCCGATTTAATGGCCATATGCGTAACCAAGTTTTACCTAGCAATTTTTTCTTAGCTATAGTGCCCACATCTTGATAGCGGCTATCCGAACTTTCATTCCGATTATCACCCATTACAAAGTATTCACCCTCGGGCACAATAAGGGGAAATTCCTGATTTCCTAATACTTTTATCGGTTCATAGCCGAAATTCTCATCAAGAAGCTGTCCATTGATTAAAATTTTACCTTCACTAAAATCCACTGTATCACCGGGTAAACCGATGACTCTTTTAATGTAATTAGATTTTGTATTGTTATAAGGAAATACAACGATGTCAAATCGTTCTGGATCTGAGAATCTATATGTCAACTTATTTAAAATAAAGAAATCTCCATCGTGAATATGAGGCTCCATAGATTTACCAATTACATTGGTTTTTTCACCAATAAAATGGGTAACGAGCCAAAATACAAGCAGTATAATTGCCAAATCTCTAATAAAAGTAATGACTTCATAAGCAAGAGTTTTTCCACTCTTTTCTTTTTTATCAATGATTTGGTTTTCTGGTTTCTCTTCGTAATAATTCATAAAATCATCATCGCGGTCTTTTTTTTCGTCCAACAAACCCACACCTTCTCTCAGCAATACGTATCTATCCACTTAATCTTATATAGGCAAAAAAGGGACTAATACAGGTGTATAAGTCCCTTACCTACCTAACTACTTAATAAGTTCTTTAACTTTAGCTGATTTACCAATACGATCTCTTAAGTAATTTAATTTAGCTCTTCTTACCTTACCACATCTTACAACTTCGATATGATCGATGTTTGGAGAATGTAATGGCCATGTTCTTTCAACACCAACACCATAAGATATTCTTCTTACTGTGAAGTTCTCACGAGCACTACCATTTTGTCTCTTTAAAACAACGCCTTCGAACATTTGAAGTCTTTCGCGCGTACCTTCTTTAACTTTTGAAAATACTCTAATGGTATCACCAACGTTAAATTCTGTAAGATCTGTTCTTAATTGAGCTTGTTCAATTTTTCTAATAATTTCGTTCATTAGCATGCCTCCTTCCATCATAGATGTTCTTAATTACTATAGTAACAGAGGACCATCCGTTATTGCTAATTTAGCGTGTCTGAGTGCGCACCCAACCACAAGGGTTATGAGCATTCCTCTTGACATTAAAAGATTATATCACAACTGTTCTACTTGTGCAATATTTTTTGTAGCTTTTTTTTATCAGCGTCTGTCAAATTGGCAACTTGGAGTAAGTCTGGTCTTTTTGCAGCCGTTCTAATAAGAGATTGCTCTCTTCGCCACTTTTCAATATTGTCATGATGTCCTGAAAGTAACACTTCAGGCACTTTCATACCCTCATACTCTGATGGTCTGGTATAGTGGGGGTACTCTAGTAAGCCATCATAAAAGCTTTCCGTTTCAGCAGACATGTCATTGTTAAGAACACCCGGTAATAAACGTGATATGGCATCAATCATCACCATAACGGCCAACTCCCCGCCTGTCAGGACATAATCTCCAATTGAAATTTCATCCGTAACGATGCGATCAATAACTCTTTCATCCACGCCTTCATAATGTCCGCAAAGAAAAATAAGCTCTTTTT
>CAZJIO010000024.1:27137-27389 GCA_964546035.1 uncultured Eubacteriales bacterium
GGACGTTCCGTTAAGTCACAGGAAATGCTTTCAAAAGCCTTAAGAATGGGAGCTACTTGCATCACCATTCCAGCACCCCCGCCATAGGGATAATCATCTACTTGATTGTGCTTGTTCTCTGCAAAATCTCGGATTTGAACCATATTGACTTCAATTAAATTTTTGCCGATTGCTTTTCCAATAATGCTGGTATTTAAACCTTGCTCTATCATTTCTGGAAATAGCGTTAATACGTGATATTTCATTCATCTA
>CAZJIO010000024.1:27411-28305 GCA_964546035.1 uncultured Eubacteriales bacterium
ATGGTTACAATCATTTTTCTTTCCACAATATCAATGGATTTGATACATTGTTTAATAGCGGGTAAAAGCAGACCATTTTTAGTCCCGTTATCGACCACATAGACATCGTTACTTCCAGTAAATATTATGTCCTTCAGCGGACCTATACGTTTTCCATCCTCTTCAAAAACATCTATTCCCATTAAATCTGAAATATAAAATTCATCATCCCCTAAAGGCAAAGCTTGATCTCTTGGAATTTTAATAATGCTCTGCTTTAAAGCCATAGCACTGTCCATATCGTTAATTTCATTAAGACTTAATAACACAAAATTCTTCAAATATTTAACGCCTTTAATGGTATAAATAGTTGTCGTACCCTTTGTGTCTTCAAGATATATTTTTTCAAGCAATTCAAATCGCTTTGGATCATCCGTTGTTGGCATAACTTTAATCATTCCCTGAACACCATGGGTATTGGCAACTCTACCAATGTATAAAAAATCTTCCACTGACTCACCTCTTTAAAAAGTTTTAAGGTTAGGGACAAATCCCTAACCTAAATTCTATAGAATTTCTATATTGATTCTTTTACCATCTCTTGTCGCAGCTGCTTTCACAACTGTTCTAAGTGCTTTTGCAATTCTTCCTTGCTTTCCAATAATTTTACCCATATCATCAGGTGCGACTTTTAGCTCGACAGTAATAGTGCTTTCATCTTCGCTTTGAATTTCTCTCACCTGAACTTGATTAGGTTGGTCAACTAAGGCTTTTGCAATTACTTCCACTAATTCCTTCATAAGCATGTCCTCCTACTATTGGATTACGCCTGAAATTTTCAAAAGTTTTTTAACGATTTCTGAAGGTTGTGCGCCGTTTGCTAACCATTTTTTTGCGATTTCTTCATTTACCTTT
>CAZJIO010000024.1:28323-33885 GCA_964546035.1 uncultured Eubacteriales bacterium
TCATAGGTTCTTTTGTTGGATCGTAGTACCCTACTTCTTCGATAAATTTGCCATCTCTTGGAGCTCTAGAATCTGCTATTACTATTCTATAAAAAGGAGCTTTTTTGACACCTAATCTTTTTAATCTCATTTTTACTGCCATCTGTTTCACCTCCTTGATACCCAATCTATTGATCGGATGATGCTATCTATTAAGTTGGAAATTTAATTCCATAACTCACTGTGTTAGAATGGGAAGTTCATTCCCTTTTTGCCTTTTTTACCCTTCATCATGCCACCCATTTGCTTCATCATTTTCTTGGATTGTTCAAATTGCTTGATGAACCGATTAACGTCTTGCATTTGATTACCTGAACCATCAGCAATCCTTTTCTTTCTGGAAGGGTTTAGGACATCGGGATTAACGCGTTCTTCTTTGGTCATGGATAAGATCATGGATTCAATTTTTGAAATTTCCTTGTCATCAAATTGAACATTTTTTAGTTCTTTACCCATTCCAGGAATCATCGCTAGAAGATCACCGATATTACCCATTTTTTTGATTTGTTGCATTTGGTCGAGGAAATCTTCAAAGGTAAATTCAGCTTTTCTGAATTTCTTTTCCATTTCAGCTGCTTTCTTTTCATCGAAGACGTCTTGAGCCTTCTCAATTAGTGAAAGGACATCACCCATACCTAATATTCTAGACGCCATTCTTTCTGGATAAAAGATTTCTATATCAGAAAGCTTTTCACCTATACCAACAAATTTGATGGGTTTCCCGGTTACAGCTCTTACAGATAAGGCTGCTCCACCTCTTGTATCACCATCTAGCTTCGTCAGAATGACGCCATCTAAACCAATTTTTTCATTGAAATTCTGAGCTACATTGACTGCGTCTTGCCCTGTCATTGCGTCAACAACCAATAAAATTTCTTGTGGATGGAGGGCTTCTCGGATTTCTACGAGTTCATCCATCATACTTTCATCTATATGAAGTCTACCAGCAGTGTCAATGATGATGACGTCATTACCATTTTTAACCCCATGGGCTAAGGCAGCTTTTGCGATTTCTACAGGCTTTGTTTGCGCACCTAGCTCAAAAACAGGGATATCCAGTTGACCACCTACGACTTGGAGCTGTTTAATAGCAGCAGGTCTATAAATGTCACAGGCTACAAGCAAAGGTTTTTTGCCACTTTTTTTAAGTTTACCAGCGATTTTAGCAGAGGCTGTTGTTTTACCAGCACCTTGTAAACCTACCATCATATAAATCGTTGGCGCTTTGGTCGCATAGGTTAATTCACTTTCTTTAGAACCCATTAATGCAATCAATTCTTCATTAACAATTTTAATGACATATTGTCCGGGGTTTAAACCTTCCATGACATCTTGGCCAACAGCGCGTTCTTTAACGCTGTTAACAAAGTCTTTTACCACTTTAAAGTTAACATCCGCTTCTAAAAGGGCCATTTTAACTTCTCTCATGGCTGCCACAACATCAGCTTCTGTTAATCGGCCTTTTCTTTTAAGGCCAGCGAATATATTTTGAAATTTGTCTGATAAGCTTTCAAATGCCATTTTTGGCCTCCGTTTTACAAATCTTCTAACATGTTTTTAGATAATTGCTCTAACTTTCTAATGTCACCCAACAAGGATTGATGGTCAATCTGACAGGTTTTGAGAATCTCTAATGTCAATTGATGAATTTCCAGAACTCTCGTCTTATTGCACCTGAATTTGTGGACCAACTGTAATTGATCCTCGTAGTGAGTTAGTTGATGTTCACAGCGTTTTAAGGTATCAAATACCCCTTGACGGCTGATTTCCATTTGTTCAGAAATCTCAGCCAAAGAGAGATCATCTAGAAAATGCAATTCATATATTTTTTTTTGATTGTCGGTTAAAAGTTCACCGTAGAAATCAAATAGTAATGTCTTTCCAACAATATCGTTCATTCCCTTATCCATTCAACACCTCTGTAAAGGTCAAAAGCTTTACAGTAGGATTATAGTAGATTTATGCAGGGATGTCAAGGTGAATTTTAGTTTTTTTATTCTTTTAAGCCCTCTAGTTTCAAGAGGCTTTCTTTTCGCCAGATTTCACCGGCATAACCCACCATTGCACCCTTTTTACCAATCACACGATGACATGGAATGATGATGGCCAATTTGTTTTTATTATTAGCACCGCCTACTGCCCTTGAGGCTTTTGGGTTACCTATTTTGCGTGCAATTTCCCCATAGTTTTGAGTTGTGCCATAAGGAATCTTAGTCAGTTCCTGCCAAACAGCTTTTTGAAAATCCGTCCCTATTAAGTGAAGTTCCAGATCAAAAGATGTTCTTTGACCTGCAAAATAAGCCTTCAATTGTTCAATGGCTTCTAGTATCCTAGGAAATGAACTGTTCTCTTGTTCTGCCTTTTCTTTAAACTCCACACTTCGAAGTCCCTTCTCATCTGAGGATACTTCGATGAGTCCAAGAGTTGTTTCAACATATCCGTAATATAACCTGTCTAAACTCATGGGTTCAACCTCCTATTTAATCAAATAGCGCGTTTGCAAAATCCTTTGCATTGAACTTTTGTAGGTCCTCAATACCTTCACCAACACCAATATACTTAACGGGGAGCCCTAACTCAGATTGGATAGCAATTGCAATCCCCCCTTTTGCCGTACCATCAAGCTTAGTGAGAACAATTCCTGTGATTTCTGTGATTTCTTTAAATTGCTTAGCTTGCTGCAGAGCATTTTGCCCTGTGGTACTGTCTAAAACTAATAAGACTTCTTTATGGGCTTCTTCATAATCTCTATTAATAATTTTGGAGATTTTTCTGAGTTCTTCCATAAGATTTTTCTTATTGTGGAGCCTGCCTGCGGTGTCACAAATAAGAATGTCTGAATTTCTTGCCTTGGCCGCATGTATAGCGTCATAAACGACTGCGGCTGGATCTGAATTTTCTCCTTGAGCGATGAGTTCCACAGAAGCTCTATTGGTCCATTCGGCCAATTGATCGATTGCCGCAGCTCTAAAGGTATCTCCTGCTGCTACAATGACTTTTTTCTTTTGATTTTTGTATTGATAGGCCAATTTGCCAATTGTTGTTGTTTTACCAACACCATTAACACCCACAACAAGGATGACTGACTTTTTCTCAATAAAATCGTATTGATGATCATCCCCTGTCATTAATTCTTCTATTTCATCTTTCAAAAGACCTCTAACCTCTAAGGGATCTTTAACTTTTTGTTCTTTAACCTTTCTTTTGAGGTCCTCTATGATTTTCATAGATGTAACCACTCCTAAGTCGGCAATGATGAGGGCTTCTTCAAGTTCTTCATAAAAATCATCATCAATTTTGGAGAAGCCTCTAAACACTTGCTCCACGGAGTTCATCATATTGGCTCTCGTTTTAGATAAGCCACTCACTAATTTCCCAAAAAAACCTTTTTTTTCTTCAGCCATTTTTCTTCCTTTCTATTCTAAGATATCATCAATCAGTTTAACAGAAACCTGAGTGGATATGCCTTTTTCTTGCATGGTAATCCCATAAAGTGCATCTGCAACTTCCATGGTACCACGTCTATGTGTGATAATAATAAATTGTGTATTAGCCGTTAACTTTTGGAGATACTTTGCAAATCTCACCACATTTGAATCATCCAATGCGGCTTCTATTTCATCCAGTACGCAAAAAGGTGAAGGTCTGAGGCTTTGAATTGCAAATAACAAAGCAATTGCTGTAAAGGATTTTTCTCCACCAGATAACAAACGCATACTTTGAAGTTTTTTACCAGGTGGTTGTGCAATTAATTCAATACCCGCTTCTAGCACATCATCACTTTCAGTGAGTTCAAGAAAGGCTTTGCCACCCCCGAAAAGTTCTCTAAACACATCGTTAAAAGTAACGGATATTTCCTTGAATTTCTCTTTGAACTGACTCACCATTTGTTCATTTAACTCATCAATAACGCGTTTTAACTTTTCTTCTGCATTGATTAAATCCGCTTTTTGTTCTGTTAAAAAAATAAATCGTTCCGATACGGTTTTATAATCTTCTATAGCATTAACATTAACATCTCCGAGCTCTTTAATACACCCTTTAATTTCAGAAATCATTTTTTTGAGATTAGCTACAGACCCTAGCTCTTCATCTTTGTATTCCAGTGCTTTTATTAGGGTTAATTCATACTCGTTCCACATATATTCAATTTGAAGATCTCGCTGCATTTCGAGTTTATCTTTAGAATTTTGAAGTCTTAAAACATCTTTTTCTAATAGATTAATGCGTTCATTTTGCTCTTCCCTATGTCGATAGAGTTCATGTTGATCTTCTGCTACTTGATGACGTTGAGCCTGCAGTGCGTCTATTTTACCATGGACTTCTGTGAGTTTATCTTCAAGGGTTTTAATCTCAGATTGAATAAGCAAAATGGAGGCTTCTTTATCCGTGATCTGGTTCTGACTGATGGTCATTTCCCTTTCATTAACTAAAACTTGTTTTTTAAGCTCGTCCAAATCTTGATCTATTCTGTTCATGTTTTCTTTTGCATTTTCATATTGTTGCTTGACGGTAGAGACTTCCACACGAATCTTGGTTAACTCTTCAGAGAGGAGATCCTTTTGAAGTTTTTTATCAATAATCTCATCAGATAATAGTTTTACATCGCTTTCATCTTGATTATTTTCACATTGACTTCCCTGCAAAGTCAGCTGAAGCTCTTGCATAGACTGATTAATTTGATTTTCCTGTTTGAGCAATTGTTCAAGTTCAATATCAAAGTCGATGCACTCTTCATTAAACTGAAGGGTTTCTTTTTCAAGTTGTTTAAGTTTTAATGCCATTTCATTAATATTCAAATTTACTTCATACTCTTGGTTAGATAAACCTTCTATTTCTTTTTTATCTCTATGAAAAGATTCTTGCACTTCTGTGAACAATACTTTGAGATCCGCAAGTTCTTTAGCATAAATCACACTATTTTTTTCCAATTGTTCTAAATCTCTTTTACGAGATAAAAATTGATTGCTTTGGTTTTTAAATGCGCCACCGGTTAAAGAGCCACCTGGATTTAATAAGTCACCTGCTAAAGTAACTATTTTCAAGCTATAGTTGTATTTTTTAGAGAGTGCAATACCATGATCGATGTGATCTACAACAACAACGCGTCCAAGAAGATATTCTATCACATTGCTAAATTTTTTATCAGCGCTAACGAGTTCTGACGCGTAACCAATAAAACCAGCATCTTTAGTAGAAAGCAAATTGTGCTGTTCTCTGTTTTTTATACTGGTGAGGGGTAAAAAAGTTGCTCTACCAAATTGATTTGTTTTTAAAAACTGAATCAAGTTTTTAGCGGTAGTTTCGTCATCGGTGACGATGTTTTGAACACTTGCACCTAAAGCAATTTCAATTGCCGTTTCATATTCTTTTTGTACTTCAATGAGGTCAGCTACAACCCCCATAATACCCTTATACTCCACCGGCTTGCTCTTTTTGAGTTCCATTACTTTTTTAATACTAAAGCTATAACCTTCATAGTGCTCAGTAAGCTCATTCAGTGCTTTGAATTTAGACGCAGAG
>CAZJIO010000024.1:33903-40929 GCA_964546035.1 uncultured Eubacteriales bacterium
TAATAATTCACTTTTTTCACGCATCAGCTGCTCTGTGCTACGGGTTTTAATTTCACCCTCAACCAACAAATTGGTCAAGCTCACTTTTTTATGCGTAATTTGCTTTTGGGTCTGTAGATATTGATCCAGTTCTTTTGTAAATGAAGCTTCTTGGCTTTGTAGACGCTTATGATTACTTTGCAGATTGGATTTTCTTTGATCAATAACGGCCTTTCTGGCCTCATTATTTTCTAACATGGTATGATATCTTTGGATTTTCGTTTTAACATTGGATATTTCATTTAAACGTTCAATTCTATTGGTTTGAATTTGTTCAATTCTGCTCTCGTCTTGAGCAATGACAGTTTGGTATTGATCTAGCTCACGGTTCTTTTGAATCAAAATACCTTCTTTAGCTTGATACGAGGTTTTCAGTCCCTCTAAATTCACACCATACTGGGATTGATCTTGGATATTTTTATTCTGCTTGCTATTCAAATCATTATTCTGTAATCGAATTCTCTCGTTATTAGCCTGCAAGTTATGAATTTGTTCATTGACTAGGACAATACTGCTTTCTTTCTTTTCTTTCTCAACGGCTAAATAGGTCGCATTTTCTTTGTGTTGATCTGTTTCTTTTTCGAGTTCTTCTACTTCTAAATTCAATCGCGTATATTTTTCCTTCAATATCAAACTAGACGATTTAACATCTTCAATTTGACCATTGAGCACATTCTCTTTGTCGTAAATTTCTTCTAAACCTTGAATGACTTTTCCAGACTCATGAATAAATATGTTAACCTCATATTTTTTGAGATTTTCTTTTAATTCCAGATATTTTTTTGCCACAAGTGCCTGATCTTTTAAGACTTCTTCTTGCCCACCAAGCTCCTTTACAATATCATTGATTCGAGCAAGGTTTAATTTTTCTTCTTGCAGGTTTTTCTCTGCAACATACTTTCTTTTTTTGAACTTAACAATGCCCGCAGCCTCGTCAAAAAGTTCTCTTCGATCTTCTGGCTTACTTGATAGAATCTTTTCAATTTGACCTTGTCCAATAATAGAATAACCTTCTTTTCCAACGCCTGTATCCATAAAAAGCTCATGAACATCTTTCAGTCTACATACACCACCATTGATGAAAAACTCACTTTCGCCTGAACGATAAACGCGCCTAGAGACAGTCACTTCCGTATATGCAATGGGCATTTTTTTATCTTGATTATCTATGGTTAAGTCGACTTGGCAATATCCTAAAGGCTTACGTGTTTCGGTACCTGCAAATATAACGTCCTGCATTTTTGTTCCACGTAAATTTTTGGCGCTTTGTTCTCCAAGTACCCATCTTACTGCATCTGCAATATTACTCTTTCCACTACCATTTGGTCCAACAATCCCAGTAATGCCCTCATCAAATTTAAATACCATTTTTGAAGCAAAGGATTTAAAGCCATATAGATCTATGCTTTTTAAATACATTTTCAACCTCCATAACGCGTTACATAATAAAAGGGCTGACATTTTGTCAGCTCCGGCTCTAACCATTTGATATATACAATAAATAGTGAACCATCTGTAATAAGCATTATAAATTGTTCACTATTCATTCCTATTTTATTTTATTGATTGCATCAAATGCAGCTTCTTGTTCCGCCGCCTTTTTGCTTCTACCAGAGCCTTGTCCAATATCTTTGTTTTTATGTTTAACGACCACCTCAAAAATCTTGTTATGATCAGGACCGCTTTCACCAACAACCACATATTCTAATGGTTTTTCGCTGGTTTTTTGAATAAGCTCTTGCAAATGTGTTTTGCTATCTACAAACAATTTTCGCTTTTCCACATCTTTCAACAAGGTATTGCATACAAATACGGTTGTTGCTTCTAATCCGCCATCTAAATAAATTGCACCTATTAAGGCTTCAATGGTATCAGAAAGTACTGAAGATCTGTGTCTGCCTCCAGAATTCTCTTCGCCTTTACCAAGTTTTATGTATTCGCCAAGCTGGATTTCATTTGAAAACTTAGCTAAAGTTGGTTCACATACAATACTTGCCCTTAACTTAGTCAACTCTCCTTCTAGCATATCCGGATACTTAGTGAAAAGGTAATAGCTGGTAACAATTTCTAAAACTGCATCCCCTAAAAACTCTAATCTTTCATTGTTCTCTTCTTTTAACATTTTGTTTTCGTTTGCATATGAGCTATGCACCAAAGCCTGCTGTAGTAAATTTATATTTCTAAATTGATACCCAATTAGCTCTTGAAACTGGTCTAATTTGTCATAAACTAGCATATCGGCCCCACCCTTTGTAAAGATTTCAAAAATAAAATACTTACAGATTATACCATACGACTCAGCATTTAACAACGAGGTCGATGAGCAAAACCCATCGACCTTTTAATCATTTTTGCATTATTCCTCAATCTCTTCTAACTTTTCTTTTAGTAACTCAACTGCATTACCTACTGTATCAATGCCCTTAGCTAAATCCTCATCGGTTATTTCAATTTTAAACTCATCTTCTAACGCTGAAATGATATCTACCATATCTAAGGAATCAACGCCAAGATCATCTGAGAAACTCATGTCCTCACTTATTTTTTCCGGATCATAATTGGCATACTTTGCTATAACTGAAAGTAATTTTTTGCTCATAATCATATACCCCTTTCTGAATTTGTCTTATTTTTGATTGATGTTTTTATAGAGATACTAACTTTTGTTTTATCTTTTCATTCACTTTTTCTTCATAAAATCTATGACATTGTAGCACAGAATTTTTTATGGCTTTAGCATCAGAACTACCGTGACTCTTTACCACTAAACCATTCAAACCCAGTAATGGTGCACCACCATATTCTGAATAATCCAGTGTTTTCTTCATTTGTTTTAATGAACTTTTAATGAGCAATGCTCCGACTTTAGATTTAAAACTCGATAAGAGGGATTTTTTAATCATGCCAAACAAGGAAGCTGCCAACCCTTCCGTATATTTAAGAATGACATTTCCAACAAAGCCATCACAAACAATAACATCTACATCACCGCTTGGAATATCTCGAGCTTCTACATTTCCTGCAAAATTAATAGAGGGGTCTTCCTTCAGTAAGCCATAAGTTTCTTTTGTAAGGAGATCACCTTTTTCTTCTTCAGCACCAATGTTGACCAATCCCACCCTAGGTGATTTCTTACCCATGATGCTTTCATAATAGATGGAACCCATTTGTGCAAATTGCACCAATTGGGAGGGCTTGCAATCCACATTAGCACCACAATCGAGTAGTAGGGTAAACCCTTTCTCATTTGGTATAAGAGAAGCCAATGCTGGTCTTTCAATACCTTTAATTCTTCCTACAATAATCGTTCCACCTGCCAGAACAGCTCCAGTACTTCCTGCCGATACAAATGCATCTGCTCCTAACTCTTTCACCAATTTCAGCCCAACCACTATAGATGAATCTTTCTTTTTTCTAATAGCCATCACAGGTGATTCACAATTCTCAATAACTTCTCCAGCATTCACGACAACAATCTGTTCTTTGTTGTAGGTATATTTTTGGAGTTCTTCTTGAATAGCACTTTCTTTACCCACTAAATACACCTGAATGTTTTTCTGTAAACGAATGGCTTCAATACAACCAGCCACAACAGAATATGGCGCATGATCTCCGCCCATAGCGTCTACAGCGACTCTTAAGTAGCTCATGTTCTTAGCCCCCTTATGTCTTATATTGATAATATACTAAATTTCCATGTGCATTTCAATATGTATTTGTATTTATTTTCTAAAAAACCCTTCTTTAACCTTACTTTATTGTTAAAGTTTACAAGAGTTCTACCTAAACACACGTTTACCAGCCTTATACGACAAAAATACAGAGGATTAAATCCTCTGTACCAGTTGTTGGTTAAAACTATTTAATTTCGATAACTACTTTACCTTTGTATGTGCCACATGCTCTACAAGCTCTGTGAGGCATAACAAGTTCTCCACACTTTGTACATTTAACTACATTTGGAGCTATTAATTTCCAATTAGCTCTTCTCTTATCTCTTCTTGCTGCGGACGATTTTCTCTTTGGAACTGCCATTTATGATTACACCTCCTTAAAATTCTCATTAAATAAATCTTTCAATCCAGCTAATCTAGGATCAATAGGATCGCTTTCACAGTGGCATTCTCCTACATTTAAATTGATACCGCACTGTAAACAAATGCTTTTACAATCTTCCTTGCACAGAGCTTTCATTGGAAAGTTGAGATAAATTTCATTTAATGCTAATTTTTCTAAATCTAAATTATAGCCTTCAATAAAGTCATCTTCTTCTTGAGTCAATTGACTAACTGTAACTTCCTTAGAAAAATCAGCTTCTAAAAGATATTTTACAGGGTCGTTGCAACGATCACATTTCACAATCAATTGTGTTCTCACTAAACCTTTTAATAAAATCTCTTTATTGCTTATTTTGTTCACTTCAAGATGCACATAGATGCCATCTGGAACTGGTACAATCTCTTTGTTAAACTGAATCTTGTCGACAATAAAGGTTTTTTCAATCTTTTGTCCTTCAAATTCCTTTGAAAAGATGTCTGTCAAATTTACTTGCACGCTCATCACTCCCAAATTAATTCTACCTAAAAAAATACATAAAAAAAAGAATAAATAACCACAAGTTATTATACATACAGCAAGTCTTTTTGTCAACAAAAAATTTGCAACTTAAATTTCAAAAAATTCGAAACTGAATTCTATACAAGTCTTAAAGTTTCTCTTGCAATTGCCAACTCTTCGTTTGTAGGAATAATCAAGGTTTTAACACGTGAAGCAGGTGTTGAGAAATCTCTTTCCACGCTTCTTACTTTGTTAAGTTCTAGATCTACTTCAACGCCTAAATATTTGAGGTATCCGCAAACATTAGCACGTACATGATGGTTATTTTCGCCAATACCTGCTGTAAATACAACAGCATCTATGCCGTTCATAGCAGCAGCATAGGAACCAATATATTTTGCAACTCTATATTCAAAAACATCAAGTGTCGTTTTAGCCTGTTTATTACCTTCATCAATGGCATTTTCAAGATCTCTAAAATCACTTGAGAGTTCGGAAAGACCCAGTGCTCCTGATTTTTTGTTCATAATATCAAGGACCTCATCTAGGGTTAAATCTTCTTTACTTGCTATGAATTGAATGATTGCTGGATCTATATCCCCACATCTTGTTCCCATAACCAGACCTTCAAGAGGTGTAAGTCCCATGCTTGTGTCCACTGATTTCCCGCCATCAACAGCACAAATACTTGAGCCATTACCAAGATGACAAACAACAATTTTCAAATCTTCAATATTTTTTCCTAGAAATTCTGCGGTTTTATTTGCCACATATTTGTGAGAAGTGCCATGAAAGCCATATCTTCTCAATTTATATTTTCTGTAATACTCGTAAGGTAATCCATATAGATAAGCTTTTTTTGGCATGGTTTGATGGAAAGCTGTATCAAAAACCCCTACCATCGGTGTTGAAGGCATCAGTTGCTTACAAGCTTCTATACCAATTAAGTTGGCTGGGTTATGTAATGGCGCTAAATCACTACATTCTTGAACAGCCTTAATCACTTCGTCTGTAATAAGGGTAGAACTGGAGAAGAATTCACCGCCATGAACGATACGATGACCTACAGCATTGATTTCGTTCATACTGTCAATCACACCATATTCTTTAGACACGAGGGCATCTATAACATGTTGCACAGCAACTTGATGATTTGGCATTGGCACAATGTTTTTAACATCCTCTTGACCTTCTGGTGAATGCTTAATATATGAACCATCTATACCAATTCGATCACAAATCCCCTTTGCGAGTACCGTCTCTTTTTCCATATTGACTAATTGATATTTAAGAGATGAACTGCCACAATTAATAACGAGTATATTCACTTTAATTTGCTCCTTTTTTCAGTGCTTGGGCTTGAACTGCAGTAATGGCAACTACACCAACAATATCTTCTGCGGTACAACCTCTAGACAAATCGTTGACTGGTTTAGAAATTCCTTGCGTTACAGGGCCATAAGCCTCAGCTTTTGCAAGTCTTTCAGTTAATTTATAACCAATATTACCTGCATCTAAATCTGGAAATACCAAGACATTTGCTTTGCCTGCAACGGTATTACCTGGCGCTTTTGAAGCCCCAACACTTGGCACAATAGCCGCATCTAATTGGAATTCTCCATCTATCTTAACATTAGGAAATTGTTCTTTAGCAAGTTTTGTTGCTAATTTTACTTTATCTACATCGGCGTGAGCTGCACTGCCCATAGTTGAATGAGAAAGCATTGCTACAACAGCCTCTTGACCAACTAATTGCTCAAAGGACTTCGCTGAGCTTCCAGCTATGGATGCTAATTCTTCTGAAGTAGGATTTTGCACCAAACCACAATCAGAGTATATAAAAGTGCCATTAGCACCATATTCGCAATTGGGAACAACCATTACAAAAAAGGACGAAACAAGCTTAGTACCTGGTGCTGTTTTAAGAATTTGTAATGAAGGTCTGAGTACATCCGCTGTTGAATGGATTGCGCCTGAAACCATGCCATCTGCAAAGCCCTTTTTAACCATCATAACACCTAAATACAAAGGGTCTTCATTCAGTATTTTTACAGCTGCTTCTGAAGTCATTCCTTTGCTTTTTCTGAGTTCAACTAAGGTTTCTACATAATCATTCATTTCTTCAAGACTCCTTGGTTGGACCAAAAATTGCACCACTTAGATCTAAGGTAGGATCAACTTTAATAATCTCTTCCTTGTTTCCGATTAAAATAACGTTAGCAATTCCTTCTTTTAAAATCTGGTGAGCAGCAGTAATATTTCTTATTTCTAATGATTCTGGCAATACAATGGTTTGTTTATCTTGCTTAGCTCTCGCTTTGACTGTATCAATAAAACGCATGTTCAATTGCTCCTTTCAATATGGGTAAAAATGTTTTATAACCGAACTCAATCATTTCTATTATAAAGAAACTGTTCATTGTATACAAT
>CAZJIO010000025.1:0-571 GCA_964546035.1 uncultured Eubacteriales bacterium
AGCGACGGCAGGGGATGTCCAGTGAAATCAAATAGGGCTTGATTGTCCCATGACGAACCACCGTACCAACGACCCGCATCTTCTGGATTGTAAACACCTGCAAAACTTGACGCCCAACCCGAGCCAAATTTTTCCCAGAGGATACTTTGTTCTTCCTTAGTGGCTCCCGGTACAGGAATCCATGCAGGCTCCCAATAGAATACACCAATACCCGAAGGGCCAACAGACACCACTGCCCCAATGACATCTCTAAGAGAATTAGCTTGCCCTTGTACCGTGAACGGTTCACCAACACCAGGTTGCGCTGGTGAGGAAACTGAATTGGACTGTGCATCACCATTTTCTTCCGTGTAGGCATAAGCAGTCTCAGCCACCATCACTTCTTTACCCGTCTGTTCTGAAATAGCTTTTAGGGTGGTCGTTAAGTTTTCTAGACTTCCATGCCAATAACTGTAGTAAGAAGAAGCAAAAATATCATAGTCCACCTTGAAATTGTCGAGTATTTTGGCATTTCTCTCATATGAACCTACGCGCTCTGGATTTGTAAAATGAATCGCAATTTTAATAGGTG
>CAZJIO010000025.1:601-8650 GCA_964546035.1 uncultured Eubacteriales bacterium
GCACTCACTTCTCGAACTGCTTTACTCCCTGCACTAAAAAGAGCTGTAATGTTCTTCCAATTCGTTTCACCACTCATGCCGCTGGTTGTCTCATTACCAATTTGGACCATTCCAACAGCTACTTTAGCGTCCAGTAACTCCTTCATACAATCCAGGGTATAGGCATATAGTTCATCTGATTTTTCGTCTATGGCCATATCTTGCCACGCCTTTGGTACTTGCTGCTTAGAAGGATCAGCCCAAAAATCCGAATAATGGAAATCCACTAGTACTTTCATACCGTATTTTGTTGCGCGCTTACCAATTTCAATAGCGCGCTTAATGTCATTATTTCCACCACCATAACCGCGCCCTTCTGCATCAAATGGATTATTCCACACGCGTAAGCGAATATAATTGACGCCTGCTTCTGACAGGATTTTCATGAGATCTTGATTTTTCCCATCCGGTCCAAAAAAAGCAACACCGCTTTCTTCTAGGGCGATAACGCTGGAAACATCAACGCCTTTAATGAAATCCTTCGAGATGCCTTCAACCTTCTGAACAAATATACCAGGATCTTTAACGACTTCCGTTTGTGTCATATTTTTACACCCACTTACGAGGAGTATACCAACACTTACCATTACGCACATTATTCTTTTATATTTCTTCATTTCATCCCCCTAGCACATCACAAAACTCAGTTTCAATCGACACGCCATTTACTTCGCATGCCATTCCTTCTTTCATTTCTGGCCAGCTTTCCAAAAATACAGGGCCATTTTCTGAAAGTCCATAGATTTTCAAGATCAGTTTCTCTGGAAAATTAAATTGCTTTAGACCAATTTCCCAGACTTCACCTAAATAGAAATGGTCTGTAATCATTTCATCGTTCATGAATAATTCAGCACGATCACCCACATAATCAATGATGACAAAGGCATCATCAATGGCCTTAGGCAAATCAAGGACGACCTCATAATGTTTCTCTGCCGCTCCGTCCATGATGCGGGCATAACTTGCAGTCGCTTTATTCACATGTATTTTTTTATAACCTGTCAATTGCTGCTTTTGTCCGATCTTCACAAATCCCTCAGGAACGGTCTGAAGTTCAGGATAAGTCCAAATCTCTGCATTGCCACGACTGAGTATTTGAATGTCTTTCTCCGTCTGTACCACAGAACTCTCAGTAATAATGAGTGTTTCTTCTGCCATGGATACCTTCCAAGCATTAAGGGCTTCTGCTCTAGACAGGGTTAAAAGCTTGGTCTTACCCAAATCTCCAACGATGTCATACCGCGGTAGGTCTTTGGCATAGAAAACAAATGTCGTCCCCTTTTTACCCTTTAATTGACATAGGGGTGTCGCCGTCGCTGTCATTAAGAGGGCTTTACCCAACTTCATTCGAAATGGGAAGAAAAAATAATCTTTGTCTTCAATATTTATTTCAGGAAAAGTAATGATCTCCTGAGGAAGTGACACCTGGAGTTTCACCCCTAGGTGGTTTGACATCTCTCGGCGTCGTTGATAATTGTTCACAAAAACATATCCCGAAGTTTTATTGTATCGATACGAAACCCTATACTGGTCTAAATTTCCAGGTTTTAGTGGATTCTCCTCTGGCATTGTGGCTGGCATTCTGCATAAATCCTTGCCAAAATCTTTAATGAACATCGCTAACAACTTTATTTCTTTCAAGGTTTCTGACATTTGTCCAAACTCACGAATCGGGCCGTGAAAGTCATAATTAAGTACCGGATAATCATTTGGATACCCTGTAGCAGTAGATTCCTGAAGGGTTGAAAGCTTTCCTTTTGGATTCGTACCGCCATGGTACATGTAGTAACCTAAAAGATTAACACCGCTGCCCACTTTGACAGTCGACATTGCACCAATGTCAGACCCCTTTGCAACGGGTCTTCTGTGATGGGTTACTTGTAAACCACCGCCCAGTTCAGCTGTTAAGTAGGGAAACTTCTCCATTTCAAAAGTAATACCCGTACCAAATCCATGATCGCTACCTATGTTATGGTCATTACGTTCGTGGGTGAATATAAAATTACCACTTGGCTCAATATCGACCAAACTTGAATCCCAAGGTGCGTCACAATAACCACCCATCACGGGGATGAGTCCACCCGTCATGGCACCACCCCAGCCAGTCGCGGTATAATAAGGCACATCAAAGCCAACATCTTTTGCAATTTTTGTAAGTGTCACCATATGGGCGTCACCTTCTTTGCCTGTAAGCCCTCCCACGTGACCGTATTCATTTTCTATTTGAAGACCAATAATTGGTCCACCATCCTTGTATAATAAATCTTTGACTTGCTCAAATATTTTTTCATAATAGGCCTTAACAAGCTGAAAATACCTGGGATCATTGGTTCGAAGTGGTATGCCTTCTTGAAGCAGCCAATCAGGAAAGCCGCCATTACGGGCTTCACCATGACACCACGGACCGATTCTCAAAAACAGATACAAGCCACAGCTCTGACACGTCTTCACAAATGTTCTCAAATCCTTATTGCCTGAAAAATCCATTTCTCCCTTTACCTCTTCATGATGGAGCCAAAAAGCATAGGTCGATATGACGTCCAACCCGCCTGCCTTCATTTTATAAAGAGACTCTTCCCAAAAAGCTTTTGGATACCTAGAATAATGAAGTTCTCCCATCATTGGAAACCATGGCAGTCCGTCTTTTATTAAATAATTTTTATTGTATGTAAATTGTTGTTTATTCATAACGCGTTACTCCTAAATCTTTGTTTATTCTTTAACTGCTGAACCGCCCAGTGAGGTGACCATCATTCTCTGGGTAATGATGAAGAAAATAATAAATGGAATCGCCACAAGGAGAGCACCTGCTCCAAAATCTGCAAACTGGTTTTTCTTATCCGTAACAAAACTAAAAAGTCCAAGAGCCAAGGTTTGTTTGTCGGCGGAACGCAGGACCATTTTAGGGAAAATAAAGTCCATCCAAGGACCAGTAAAACTGGTAATGCCTAGGAAAATAATAATTGGTTTAGCAATTGGCATAATAATCTTTCGATAAATAAGGAAATGGTTTGCGCCATCAATACGCGCTGCTTCATCCAAACTCTTTGGAATGGTGTCCATGTAACTTTTCACAAGCCAAGTGTTATAAGGAATGTTTCCCGCTAAATAAACACATACCAACCCCCACAGATGATCCAAGCCACCAATCCTAAGTAAAACAACATAAATGGCAATCATTCCGACCATAGAAGGGAATATTTGTAGAACCAACATAGAAAGCAGCATACCCTTTTTAAAAAGGAAGCGAAAACGCGAGAAAACATATGCCCCAAGGGATGCCACAAATACGGTGCCAATGGAAGTCGCTACTGCAATAATTAATGTATTTTTATACCAGGTCAAATACGGTGTCTCTTTAAATATATAAGTAAAATGTTTGAAAGTGAATCCATCTGTGAAGGGTACAATGCCAATGGACGCAATCCCAGATCCGGGTGAAAAAGCAGCGCTGATGATATAAACAATTGGATACAGAACAACAAATGTTATCAACATTAAGAAGAAAAAAACAATACCACGATTGATTTTTGAAATCACTTTGCTCATTAATATTCACCCTCCTTGTAAGATTTTGTCTGTCTAAAATTGTAAATTGCAAAAGGCGCAAGTACAATAAAGATCATAACGGCAAGTACTGCTGCATAGTTGTATTTCATTAGGTTAACTGTCAGATCATAAATCCAAGTAATTAATATATCCGTACCACCTGCCGATGTCTTTGTGGAGTCTTTCATGACAGGATCACCACCCGTTAAGAAGAAAATCGCGCCAAAGTTATTGATGTTGTAAGTAAAGGACATAATGATAAGTGGCATCGTCTGGTACAGAAGATTTGGTAGAGTAATATTTTTGAAAGTCTGTGCTTTGGTAGCACCATCAATGGCTGCTGCTTCATATATATCTGCTGATATTGCTGTCATTGCGCCCATGATCATCAGCATAAAATATGGAAATCCAGCCCACAAGTTAATTGCAATTGCTGAAAACTTAGCCATCCAAGCATCACTGAGCCAAGGAATCGCTTTGTCGATGATACCAAGGTGTTGAAGGGTTCTGTTGACTGTACCAAAAGAACCATTCAGTAAGTTTTGCCAAACTAACATACTCACAACAGATGGCACAGCATATGGGAGAATGAAGATTGCCCTAAAAAATGGAACAGTTCTCAATTTGCTTTCTTTAAGAATGACCGCCATAAACATCCCGCCAAAATAGCAAGTAATTGTCGCTAGGAGTGCCCAAACTAAGGTCCAAATCGCAACTCTACCGAGTGCGCTAGTCCATAGGGCGTTTCCTCCAAACATGGTTGAAAAGTTCTGAAATCCTACCCAATCTACGGTATTGTTAGGTGGAATGTTCTTAGGTGCCGAATAATTAGTAAAGGCCACCAAAGCCGAAAATACGAGGGGTACCACCACAAAGAAAATGACCAATCCAACCGTAGGTGCTAATCCCAATATAGGGAATGCCTTACCCACTAATTCAGAAAAAGTACCCACTTTCTTTTTTTCATCACTTTCTTGAGCCTTGGCATCTGAAAGTGCACTTCTCACCGATATAAAGTAACCAATAGCAAATAAAGCAATGAATCCACAAATCATGACGCCATCAATTAACATATAAATCGAATTGTTACGTAGCTTAACTGGCAAATCTGGTTGGGGTGAACCTAATGTAATCATTTGAATGATTTTAGTCACAATTTTAGGGGAGAAGATCAAAAACAGTATTTCCACCAGTGCAAATAAGAAACCTTTCATATAAGCCTTCAAATGGACGATGTGTGCTAGCCCCATGAAGCATAAGGCAGTGATGAGCACTTTTTTATCAGAAGCTTGTTGTGCTTGTATAGCAGTCGTCATAGATTACACCTTCCTATAATAAATGAGGGGATGAGTAAATTTACGCATCCCCTATGTGAATATTTATTGTTTCATTGCTGCATCAGCTGAATCAAGTTCCCCTTGAATATCTGCACCATCCCAAATGTTAGCACTTGCTGCATTCATAGCATCCCAGAAATAGGACATTGCTGGAATAGAAGGCATTGGAAAGGCATTGTCAAGTTGCGCTGAGAATCCCGCAATATATGGGCTATCTACTGTGATTGGTGTAGATGGCAGTGAGCCTGTTATGTCAAAACGTAGTTTTTGCATTTCATCACTCAGTAAGAAGTCTGCAAACAGTGCTGCTTCTGTTGGATAATCAGAGTAAGCTGAGACGAACATTGCTCTTGTACCTGAGAAAGAAGCTGCTGGTTGATCATTGCCTGGTAGACTTGGTAAGGGTTTAACACCAAAGTTAATACCAGCTGTTTCGAAGTTGGATACATTCCAAAGACCTGTTATGTACATGGCTGCTGTTCCGCCAGAGAAGGCTGTATCGCACATTGCTGTTGTTAAATCCGCTGCTGGTACATCAATCACTTCTTTCAAGCTTTGGAAGAAGCTCATACCTTCTACAGAAGCTGAGGAATTGATATTTGTATTTTCTGCATCAGTACCTGATGGTCCGAATAAACGATTGTTATCACTTGTTGTAAAGATGATTGTGTAGTAGCCATTACCTACATCCATTAAGAAGCCGTATTTTCCATCGCTGTTAAAGCCTTTAGCAAATTCCTTAACGCCATCAAAAGTTGTCGGTACGTCTGCTTCAGCAATTAAGTCTTTGTTATAAAATAAAGCATAAGTTTCTGCTGAAACTGGGTATCCATACATGGTCTCTTCATATGTTAATGCGGTTGATGTTGCGCCAAGTACTCGAGCAGTAACATCCTCTGAATTAACCGTTGGTAGAACATGTCCACCCGTCACAAGTTCGCCTAATTTATCATGTGGTGCTGCAAACAAGTCAGGACCTACACCTGCTGGACCGTCAAGTGCGATTTGAGAGGAAGCGTCGCCAAGCTCGACGTTAACATATTCAATCTTGATGTTTGGATGAAGTGCAGTGAAGGCTTCTCCAGCTTGAGTAATAAACTTGTCAGGACCTGCTGTAGATTCCCAAACTTTCAATGTAATTTCTTTGTCGGTTACAGCCGCTTCTGTTGTAGCTGCAGCAGTTGTTGCCTCGTCTGTCTTAACCTCTGCTTCTTTTGCACAACCTGTAAAACTACCTACCAATAATAATGTAACTAACATCAAAGCTAATAATTTTTTCATAACGATCCTCCATATTTGGTTGATAATTGCTTCAATTAAGATTTTGTAGATTTCTTGATGACAATTTCATAATCTAGAAGCGTTTTGTGTTGAACGGTTTCTCCCGAAATCAATTCAATCAGTCGAATTCCAGCGACCATTCCCAATCGTTGCACATCGATGTCCAATGTAGTAATCGGTGGGTTATGATGTTCCAAAAAAACACTGCCGTAAAACGATGCTACTTTGACATCCTCTGGTATTTTGTAATTGTCTTCGGACAGTTTTGTTAGTACCCTGCTACAAATCAAGTCATCGGTGCAAACAATACATTCGGCGCCTTTTTCCATTAAGACCGTTACTGCACGTTCAACAAAAGCTTTGTTGTTGACATTCAAGAAAATGAGTTCCTCATTGAGGGGTATGTCATTCTTGCGAAATGCTTCTGTAAAGCCGAAATAACGATCTTTGTTGACAACGTGGTTCTGATTCCCCGCCAATAGTCCAATAGAGGTAATCCCAGAATTAATCAACATCGTTACCATTTCTGAACAACCTTCAATTTGATTGCTATCCACCTGTATGATATCCTCATCCTCTGATGAACCAATGACAACAAAAGGCACGTTTTTTTCCTTTAGGTACTGGGCTGGCAAGTCGTTGACCAACGACCTTGTCAAGATGACGCCATCTACCTTGTCATTGTTAATGATGCGCTCTAAGAAAGAAAAATCACCCTCTGTTGCAGTTGTCACCACAACGTCATAATCACGACTTGCTGCAACGTCGCAGATACCAATAAGACATTTCTGAAAAAATGGTGTTTCCGCTAAATTAGAATCTGCAGGTAGCACAACGCCTAAATTATAGGTTTTTGAATGCGCTAAACTTTTTGCAATGAGATTGGGCCGATAGCCGTTTGCTTCGATATAGCTTTGTACGCGTTCTATTGTTTCTGTACTGATTCGACCTTTTCCAGATATTGCTCTGGAAATAGTCGTTTTTGACAATCCGAGTGCCTCAGCAATGTCGCTGATTGTTGTTTTCTTTGTTGCGCTGTTCTTCTTTTGTGTCATTTTAATCCCCCTATAATTATGCGCAATCGGTTGTTCATAAAACTAGTTTATCACCGAGAGCGTTTGTTGTCAACGTACACATTATACAGATATTCTTTCTATTGATTGTGCAATTAATACAATTATTAATGCATTTTCGTAATCTAAATTGCGCAACTCGATGTTTTTATTGCGCATTTGTACTTTTTCCCTTTACTTTACATTGCGCAACATTGCGCACCTAATGCTACTATACCACCCATACCGTCCCATGTAAATGACATAATTTTTAAAGCAAAAAAGCAAACAAGCTGTCGCAGCATCTGCGACAGCTTGTTTAATACACAAAGAACAGTTTTTCAAATCAACTAATCCACTTTTAATCTACTTTATATATAATGATGTCTTCACCATTTTCATCCTTCAGAACCTTCACACCCGCTTTAACCGCTTTAACCTTTTTAGCTTTGATTTTTGGAACAGTTTGCTTTACTTGAACACTTTCAATCTGAAGCTCTAACTCTTTTTGCTTTCTCGCATTAATCTCATTTTCTATTACATCTTTCTTGTCTTGAATGGATTTAGATATTTCAGCACCCATAACCTCATCCATCAATACTAGAAATTGATCGAAAGCCATTGGGTATTGGAATATTTTCTCTGCAATGTCGAATTGAACAGTTATTTTCTCCTCAGACTGTTTAGTGATTAACCCCTTACCAAATTGCTTGTGCTCAACCATTTTGTCTATTAAATTCAAAGTTGATCTCCTTTTAGTTCTGTTTATATTCATACGCGTTTGTAAATGG
>CAZJIO010000025.1:8670-14013 GCA_964546035.1 uncultured Eubacteriales bacterium
TTATTCCTGCAATATGTTATAACACATTTACAGAATTCTGTATACCTCTCTAGCAAAAATAATATTTAAATGCACCGAAGACCTTCAAAGTCAAGATAATCTTCAATGAACTGTTTGCGAAGAAGCGGGAATGGAACGAACTCATTATATTTCCCATTAATTTGCACCTTATCAGGCAGTGGTAAATCGTAGAGTTCAAGATCAGAATGTAGGATATCGTGAATCACGTATTCGAGCTCTTCTTTCGTTCCGTCAAAAATCACTTCAAGATAAACACAAGTGATCCAAGGCAGTTTGCTCTTGATTTTTCTATGACGCAGTGCATAATTTAAGGTCATTAACTGTCTTGTTCCTACCCAAGGGAACACTGCAAATTTCTTATCAGACAAAGGGGTCACGAGATGATTTAAAATACCACTGTTTTTTGCGATGTATTGGATTTCTCTTAATCGCTCTAAACTACGTTCACTCAAATAAGGGTAAGGATCATTCAATAATAGAACACTACGAATCTTCTGTACAAGCACCGTATGGAGTTCGTTTACAAAATCTACATCCCAGTCCACAACCGATATTCCGGGCACTCTTTTAACAAATATAACTTTGGATTTCTCGTTCACATCCACTGTTTCCCAAGTCAGCCCAGCCAGTGCAAACCGAATACCCACAGGATAAACTTTATCAACCGTCCCAATGGTGCGATTTTCATCTTTCACCAGCAGATATTCAGGTGCAATAAACACCGCCAAAAATTTGTGACTGTTGACGATTTTTTCACCCTCCTTACCGATAATAAGTCCGCCTCGTTCTGTTTTTTGAAGTTGTTCTAGTTGGATCATATGGGATAGCAACAGTTTGTAGTCATCCTGTGAGATGTTTTTGAAACACCCCAAAGTTAAAACATCCCCGGCAAGGGCCGCTGGAGACATTTCACCGTTACTTTTCAAATGACTCATGGTCTGATGATATAGGAGGTTATAGGCATGTTTCTGTGGTGGTATAGGCTCCATCCAATGATCTCTTAAATAAAGCTCAACAATGGCGATGGTACGGATGAAATCCCAATTGATGGGTCCCAGTGTATCTGCAGAATTAATCTTAATACTCTCTACAAAAGTAAATAGCAGTTGTGGAATTTGTCCACGCCGGCCACAACGTCCAAGGCGCTGGGCGAAGCTAGAAACATTATAAGGGGTGCCAATCTGCACAGCTTGATCCAGTGACCCAATATCAATACCAAGTTCTAATGTCACAGTAGCTCCAGTAACGATTTTTTCGTCAGCAGATTTCATTTCGTCTTCTGTATTTTCTCGAATCAAGGCAGAAACATTACCATGATGGACTCTATAGACATCGGGTGCTTTATTTTTTAAGGCGATCTCCCTTAGATTTGCTATAACATATTCGGTCTCCTCACGGCTGTTCGTAAAGATGATCGTCTTTTTGTCCAGGGTCCTCTTGAATAGATACTCATAATGTTCCATGTCACCGATGTTACCACCTGTGCTGAGAGTATGGTCTTCGGATTCCTTGTTATCCAAATCTCGCTCATCGGCATAATTAACAAATCGTTCAATGTGCAAACCAATACGCTTTTTCACTTCTTCAACAACCGGCGAGGCACACGCTCTACCAGTGCCCGTATTTAACCAATTCTCCGCCAAAGAGATATCCCCAAGGGTCGCTGACAGACCAATCCTACGAGGACTGACCCCCGTTAACTTTATGAGACGCTCCAGCACACATAGGAGCTGAATACCACGAACATCTCGCATAAAATAGTGAACCTCATCAATGATGACAAACCGTAAATCACAGAACATATCCAGACAGGCGCCACGTTTATTGGTAATCAGGCTTTCTAAGGATTCAGGCGTGATTTGAAGAATTCCTTTCGGATTTTTGATTAACTTATTCTTCCCCGTTACAGATGTGTCACCATGCCATTTTGTTACAGGGATATGGGAATCCAGAAGCAACTGCTCTAACCTCTTGAATTGATCATTAATGAGCGCTTTCAGCGGTGATATATAGAGGATACCAACGGATCTTGATGGTTTATTGTATAATTCAGTCAGCACAGGAAGAAAAGCAGCTTCTGTCTTGCCCGAAGCCGTACCTGAAGAGAGTAAGAGGTTATCCTCGGTATCAAAAATCACCTGACAGGCCGCTATTTGGTTCCCTCTTAATTCTTCCCATTTACTTCCATAAATAAACTCTTGTATAAAAGGAGCCAGTCTATTAAATACATCCATCTGTTTTATACCTCAAATTCTTGAAATTCACTAGAGATCTCTTCATCTGAAAGACCACCTTTAGCCATTTTAAAGCTGTTACTTCCCAACATCTCTGCCACGCTCTTCTGAGGATTTTGGTGCAAGATGTTCACAAGTTCTATAAAGTCCCGTATGATTTCACGGGGCGTGATATGTGTTTCTGCTCCAACCCGGTTATACTCCACAGTTAAAAAATACAGAAGTTCATCATGCCCCATCTTTGGTGAATAGTTATAAAGTTGCCCATGAAGATCTCTTAATTTTTCAACCAGAATATACATCTCTTCTTGAGAAAGCATCTTAAGTCGTATAATAGGTGCTGATAGATCCTTGATCTCGGCGGAAGTAAAATGGCCTTCCCCCAAACGAGACCGCAGTGCTTCGTAACTGAATACGCCCTTATATTTATCTTCCATGCACTGGGGTGTTCCACCCATCAGAAACCCAATGTGCTGTGCCTTGCCTTGTAGCACATCGTTATACATGGTGAGAATTTTTTCGTAATTATTCGCTCTGGTGATGGAGTTGGGAATTTTAAAGATATTGACCAATTCGTCAATAATCACCAGCATCCCTTTATACCCCGCACCAACCAGAAATGCAGCAAATATCTTGAGGAAGTCATACCAAGTCTCGTCGTTGACGATAAAATTAATATCCAGGTCGGCCTTGGCTTCTTTTCTTGTAGCATATTCGCCTCGAAACCACTTGAGCACGTTGGACTTCATTGTAGCGTCGTCCTGATTATAGGCTCGAAAGTAAGCAATAACCGCTTTTGCAAACTCAAAGCCATTGACCATGCCTTCCAAAGAACCTGCCACAGCATATATTTGCATTTCTACCAACTTGTCGAAGTCCTCATCAGTCACATCCGTACTTGCTTTGACAGATGCTTGAATACCCGATATCCATTTTTCAAGAATCAATGGTAAAGCACCACCATCTGGTTTTGACTTGGTCGAAATATTTTGTATCAATTCCTTATACGTGGCAAGCCCTTGCCCCTTAGTTCCTGCGAAACGACGTTCTGGAGATAGGTCACAATCTACCACGACGAAACCTTTAGCAGTGGCATAATTTCGTATGGTTTGAAGCAGAAAGCTCTTGCCGCTGCCGTACTTACCCACGATGAACCTGAAGGACGCACTGCCTTCCTCGATCATTTCAATATCATGTAGGATAGTGGCAATCTCCTGAGTCCGACCTACCGTTATATATTCGAGTCCCACCCGGGGCACGACGCCGCCTTTTAATGAATTGATGAGAATATTGGCTATTCTTGTTGGCACTTGATTGACTGTCATGATTCTACCATTCCTTTTACTTGTTCTTCATACTCATCATAAATATGAAGTTCATCATCCAAAATATTGTCACCGATGGCATCCATCGCTTTTTCGTTGATTCCGTCTACCAAAACCTCTAGCATAATGTGGTGATTGTCTGAGAATTTTTTGATGTTATCACCCTTCCATATAATAGCAAGGGCTTGTAGCTGCGTTTCGCTTAGAGCATTTCGAAGACTTTCCCAACCGCTTCCTACAGATGCAGAATGTTCTAAACTCAAATGCTCATTATTCGAAAGCTCCAATTCCACTAAATCCGAAAAGTTAATTTGAACAGGTACTGGTGTGATGGCTGAAATCACGCTATGTTCTTCAACAATCAGCGCATCTTGTGTAGATAAAGCTTCCTGTCTGATCCGTTCGAGTTCGGCGTGGTCCACTGTTACTATCGTCTTGGTTAATTCCTTATAGAATTCTAACACTGCGGTCTCTACTATTTTTTCAATCGACAAACCTTTCTGATTCAGCATGTCGAGAGTCTCCTGATTCACCATGGTTGTACTGGCAGTAATTTTAAATTTATGTTGAGTGATCTTCCGAAGGACAGACTCCATTTGCCTCATCACATAAGCCGTAAGCTGTCTGCCTTTTTCCGATGTAATCGTCGTGCTGAATGTCCATTCGTTATTCCTACACATATAAATTTCATTTTCTGAAATGACAACACGCCTATCCGGTTGCTTCAGCATTTGAAAGAAGAGGGCGTCCTTAAAAGGCTTCCAAGTCACTAACTTTTTGGTTGGATGGAACAATATGTCATCAAAGTGAATGCCAGCGCTCTCAAAGTCCTGTCTTATTCTTACAATGATGAAATTAAAGCAATCTGTGATTAACTCCTTTGTTTCATCCGTATAGAAAACGGATTTTCGGATGTCGTGTTTCGATATCGTACTGTACAAACCAAAACTGTCTTCATAATCTATCATTTTGGGATAGTGCTGTGTGAGATGATGCTCTTCTGCGAAATCTTTAAAGGGCTGAGTCAGATCATAATAAATATGATAGTCTTTAAGCCACCTGATAACGTATTTATCAATAGAAGCATCGTAATCCTTATAGAAGGACCAAAAAGAAAGCAACTGTTCAAGACCGTCCTGGGGGCTCTCCACACCAATATTATTCAGAAGTTCATAGATATATAGGTACACATACGAAAGAGATATAGCCTTTACATCACCTTTTCGTACATGGGTCCTCCAAGTAAAATAGGTCCTGAGCTGTTCATACCCCAACATTTGATAATATGGAAAATACGCTGAAAAAGTAGCGATGTCTGAATAGTCGTCTACAAAGTCTTTCATAAACACAGCTTGTTTATAAAAAATAACAGTGCTATCCTGTTGTACGCGCTTATCAAAAAATCTTGAATAATTCAGATGAGAGGATTGGCATTGTCTTGAAATATCCCTCATTTTATAGAACAATTCTCGGATTTCGTCTTTTTCAGGCGGTTTTATTGGTTGAGATTTTAAAACAAATTTCCCAACGCCTTTCATAGGCGATGCGTCATATTCTATTTCATAGAACAAACCATCAGAAAGAGAAATCTGTTCAGCACCTTTTATTTTATTTTTTTGATCTGAGTAATCTCCGTTCATCATATCCCCTATGGTCCATCCACGTAACTGTCTTTCGTTAATTTAACTTCTTATTATCAGTATATCGAATGCATGTTCCCGTGTCAAGTTTGAATCATCACGCGTTGATATGAAATCATTTTT
>CAZJIO010000025.1:14023-33347 GCA_964546035.1 uncultured Eubacteriales bacterium
ATAAAAAAAAATTAATTATTATTTTTTTTTTATTTTTTACATTTTCTTTTATTATATATATATTTTTCAATCAATTATATTTCAACAAATCTTGTAGGGAGAATTTTATGAAAAAAATATTGGTTGGTCTATTTCTGATCCTTGTCACGGTTTTTATATTTGTAGCAAACAGTCGCATTAACCCGGCAGATCAGGTAACTTTAATTGAAATGATTCCTAATAAGTTTATTACAAATCAAGAACCCATTATTTATAATGAAACAGAGCAAACTAGTATTGAAACGATTATGCGCTTTATTAATAATGGTTTAAAGGCTTCAGAAGTTATAAACCATTTAACAAATGGCGATTTTATGTTTGAAGTTAGTTTCTCCAATGAGGATCTACGTATATTTTCAATTGACTTTGATATGGCATTACCTCAAGCCTATATGACCGTGGATGATAAAACCTACTTAATAAACTCTGAAGCTACTGATGCTTTTGTTAAAGACCCTAACTTTAGTCCCTATTTTAATGTGGACTTTATTAGACCTCAAATACAATTAACCATTGATCATGTAAGTAGTCCCTTTTATTATCAAGATCTATTTGAATACAGTTATTTCAATAAAAGCCAACTTACTTTTATGGATACGTATGCTCCTAATAGCGAGAACACCGAATCAATCTTACCCGTTGCCATTACTGACAATACATCTATGCAAATTTCTTTCGAACATGAGCCAGATCAAGTCATCCAAAAAACATATAACGGTGAAACGCTTATTGAATCAAATGAAGTGATCAATGGTGAACTCATATCCCCTACTATTGAAGGCGCATATACCATAGAATTAACCTGTACTTGGAATGAGTCAGTAGATAGAAATTTCTCCGGAAGTACCGTTTTATCTTTTTTCGCATCCCTTGATAAACCCACATCCTTTTTACTGAATCAAACAAGTGCTTATCCTGGTGACACCTTTGCAATATTTGCTTCATATGCCAATGAAGGGGATACCTTCACTGTTAATGCCTCATTTCATGATAAACCGATTAATTTCTATCCCTATGAGGAGGGCTATATTGGATTTATTCCAATTTATGCTTGGTTAGAACCTGGCACCTACCAGATTGATGCATCAACAGCTGGATCTGACTTTACAGAGACCTTTGAAGTTGAAATTTTACCAAAAGAATTTGATGTTCAGCATTTGATTGTAACGGAGTCCACTGCTGCTATTATGACAAATGATAATGCTGCCAAAGATCAGGTTCATATTGACAGGTCAAGATCAAACCCAGTACAAGAAAAACTATGGGAGGGCGCATTTGTTCAACCCGCCATTGGCAGGCTCACAACAGACTATAACTCGACACGTTATACAAACGATAATCCCACTCCTAGCAGACATCTCGCTCTTGATATCGCAAATATCATAGGTACATCTATTTTAGCCGCCAATAATGGCAAGGTTACTTTATCTATGGAATTGATTACCACAGGCAATACCCTTGTGATCGACCATGGAATGGGTATTTTTACAACTTACCTACATTTGAACGAGCTCTTAGTTAATGAAGGTGATATTGTTTCTAAAGGTGACCTTATTGCTAAGATGGGCACAACAGGCTACTCAACTGGTTCACATCTCCACTTTTCTGTTTGGAAGGATGGTACTTTCTTAAATCCTTGGACCTTTTTTTCATATGATCCGGCGAATTTTAAGTAAAAATGATAGTTGCACAAGACAAATGCATTTATAAAAGGAGACCTCATGAATAATAAAAGAACCCCATATTTAATTTTATTTGTTATTATTGCTTCATTATCCATTACTGCTTGTTCCAGTCCAAATACACCTAAAGAAGAATCTCTAGAAAGCACTACCAGTTCTTCCGAGGAGATTACCACCACTAAAGAGTCGACTACAGAGGCAGAAATCACAACCGAAGAAAGCACATTCGCTTATGAAAATAGTTTGATTGAGCTTAACATCACCTCTACATCTCTTCGAGAAGACGGGAAATGGCTTTCAATCATAACAAAATCAAAGGGTGATAGCATATCACCCCAACTTTCTTGGACGCCTGTTGAAAACGCGGCCTTCTATGGCATTTATATGTTTGATACCGGTGCAGGAAACTGGCTGCATTGGATAGCCAAAGATGTTACCGAAACAGAACTAGAGATGGGAGCGGAAATTGAAAACAGCAAATACGTTGGTCCATATCCACCCAGCGGAACCCATACTTACGAAATAACTATTTTTGCATTTAAAGCCTCACCAGATACCTACCCAGGAATATTTAACAGTACAAATCGGAATCTTGATACGATCATTAGTGAACTAGATACGTGTAATGGCGTGACAGGTAACATTATCGCAAAAGGCGTATTTTCCGGCACTTACACAAGTGGCGACATCGTTGAATGACAGATTTTATTGTTCTATCTCATTCTAATCTTCATCCATATAGTCGCTGATGGGCAGTTCTTCAAACAAAGAGGCAACCTCTATTTCAAGTCCTTTAAAGTATTCCGATACAATTTTCTCATTCTGTCTATAAAACAGCAAAGTCTCTATCTCACGATTAATAAAATGATACACCATCACATGTTTCTGCTTAGGATCCACAATCCAGTATTCATGCACACCTGAGAGCATAAATGTATTAAGCTTTTCAAGCATATCTTTGCTTCTCGTACTTGTAGAAAGAATTTCAAGTACCAAAGTAGGTGTTCCCATATACTTTCCTTTTGAATTCAAATTCCCCTCAAGATCACAAATAACAAATAGATCTGGTTGCATGATATCCGGATCTTCAATCTCAGGCTTGTAAAACATAATATCAAAAGGTGCAAGCATCACTCTGCATTTCTTCCCAGAAAAGAAAATTTTAAAATGCATATACAAAACGCCCAAAATCTCCTGATGCCATAAGTTAGGCGAGGATAAAAGATAGATTTCTCCGTTAATAAATTCCATCCTAAGATTTGTTTTTTCATTAATTGCTTCAAATTCTTCGTAGGAGACCTTCTTGCCACCATACTTGTAATCCAATGCGCTCTCCTTAACCAAAAAGTACTGTTTAATGTCTGATATATAGGGCGTTAACCTTGCAATTTTATTGCCATTTTTGGTTATAATCACATCGTTCTGTTCATCACAGACATACTCCAAATACTTTCCTAAATTTTGTTTAAATTCCGTGGCTGTGACGTTGACGCCTTCACGATATTCTTTTTTACTCATACAATCACCTCTACACCTAGAATAACATATCGCACAATATAAATCAACATATTGTGCGATATGTTGCAAAGCTACCTTACAAAAAGAAATCATCCACAGTTTTAAACATTTCACCCGTAATATCCACAATGTCCTCTATCTTGATCTTGGTTCCGTTATACATGACCACTATTCGTTCATAGGCGTCAATTTTCTTTACACTACCAACTATAGAGTTATAAGCCCCACCGGCCTTTATTTCATCAGGTTGAAAAAATACAATTTCTATCTCCTGATGACTACTTAACTGCTCCTGTAAAATTGTTAGTTTTTGATCTAATAGGGTTTTTGCAGTTTCATCTAAATCTACTTTCTCTTCTGTCAGCCTTGCCGTCTCTTTGATTGCTCCATCAAAACCAGTCAAAGCAGCAAATGGCGAAAATTGCGCAGCACGATTAGCTACAGACATATGATCACGTTTACTAGAGACATGGTGTGGTAAATGGATGATATCCTCATACGGGTGCTTTTCTTTAGGCTTATCATTCATGCTTTATGACCTCCGATTTGCTTGTTTCTGTTGATTGTCATAGCGCCTTCTTCCAAGTTCGTACCTTTTAATAGTGCATTTTTTCCATATTTATTTTTAATCTCAAGCATCGCAAGCTGTAACTTTTTTTCCCGTTGCAATAGAGCATCTTCTTCTTCGTTTTCCATTTCCTTGACTTGATAATCTGTAAATAAATCCAGTTGTTCAAAGGATTTCTTATTCACAATCGCATTTTCATCCACAACACGATTTGCTGATATGTTTATTCTTCTAACCAATAGGTTCTCATCCACAATCCGGGTATACAACGCCATAACAGCATCAATAATCAACATAGTCGAAGACGTCTGTCTATTTAGGTTGACTGTGCCATGGGCATGCTTTGGAACCTGCCGTCCATAGTGATCTGTCGTTATGGGTCCGTGGTATTTCTTTCTTATTTCTACATCACTTAGATTTTCAATATCATAACCTACTGTCAAAACCATTTGATCTGTCACGAGCCCTTTACCAACCAGATCAAGGACCAGAAGATCTGTCATTTCACGCACAATAAGTCCAGCTTTTTCATAGTTATATGGACTTTGGAGAACTTGTCCCGATCCAAGACTGTTTGTGGTTGGTTTATAGGCCTTAATGTCTGTCATGGCACAGGGTTCAAAACCCCAGGCATGGTCAATTAAAAGTTCTGCATTTATTCCAAATAGCTTGTACAACAAATCTTCATTGAGATACGCATTTGGCTTTCCAAGGGAACACCTTGCCACATCACCCATTGTAAACATGCCATTCTCTTCCAGTTTCTTAGCATACCCTCTGCCAATACGCCAGAAATCAGTAAGTGGTTGATGGGTCCAAAGCAAGCGTCTATAGGTCATTTCATCTAGTTCTGCAATTCGCACGCCGTCCTTGTCTGGCGGCATATGTTTGGCTACGATATCCATGGCTATTTTACACAGATAGAGGTTTGTACCGATCCCGGCGGTTGCAATGATTCCTATGGTATGAAACACCTCGCCTAGCATCTTAACAACAAGTTCTCTGGCTGATAGCTTTGCCGTCTGTAAATAATGGGTCACATCCATAAATACTTCATCAATGGAATAGACATGGATATCCTCTGGTGCAATATATTTCAAATAAACATTGTAAATGCGCGTGCTATATTCCATATATTTCGCCATTCTTGGCGGTGCAACAATATAATCCAATGACAATTCTGGTGATGCCTTCACTGTGTATCATCATATGATGAACCCGTAAAGTCATGGTTAGGTGCCTTTCTCTTTCTACTAGCATTTTCTTCTTTTACCTTCTGCACGACCTCAAATAACCTGGCTCTCCCAGAAATTCCAATGGCTTTTAAAGTGGGTGACGCTGCAAGACAAATGGTTTTTTCCGTTCGGCTTGCATCTGCTACTACGAGATTTGTGGTGAGTGGATCTAGGTCACGTTCCAGACATTCAACAGAGGCATAGAAAGACTTGAGATCAATGGCGATATATATATGATTTTCCTGTTTCATTCCAATACCTCCTTTATTTTGTTGAATGACTCTTCCAAACTTATCCCCTATTTTACCGTACTAAATGAAGTAATGCTAGCTTTTTATATGGGCCTTACCACCCAAGGAGCTGGGTATGTTTAGGACTGTTTCTTGAAGCCATTTCAGGAAAGCGATTTTCAAGAGCTGCTAAAGCAATTTCTATATCCTCATACACTTCATCCACTGTGTGTGCTCCGACGGTTACCATATCACATTCTCGAATTGTACCATAACTGAAGGACAATCCGACATAAGGGGTGCACCTCCCGGCTGCCATGGCTTTTATTGTCATAACCGGTTTTTTGGCGTTCCATATGACCTTGGCTACGTTTTCTACTTCCACCTGCATCAAAAATCCAAGACAATTATAAATCTGAATGTAAGTCTCCACATCATAACCGTTACGATCGCTATATTGAATAATTTCGGGCATGTGTGCTGAAAGACCGGGAATCATACCCACGCGGCGAATCATCGCCAGATAATCTGGCAACCGCTCCATGGTTTCGTGTAACTTCGATACCAACTGTTCGCAGCTTGCATGATGAATCAAACAAAAGTCGCTACCGATTCTTCCACACGCTTCAATGGTTTTAGCTGCTGAAGCTCTGCCTTCATCTGTGTCTGACACATCAATTACCGGCGTATTTATCATAATCATTTTCTTACCCGTATTGTTTTCTGCCAATCTAATCCCTTCTAACAGCACAGACCCTTCTTCAATTGGCGCCATGATGGCGTTGATATCGTATTGCAGATAGGCTTCTAGAAGTCTGGCGATACTTTCTTTGTCTCCATATTTACTCTGAATCATTTTGTCTGCTGCAGGACTTCTGTGACTGTAGCCTAGTATCCAGTTCGTACCAATGATCATTCTAGGTAGAGACATACCTGCAACTTCTGTTCTTGGAAAATGCTTCATTTTATACCCTCCATAGTTTCCATCCTTAGCTTCTCTTGGACGTTCTTCTATTTTTCATATCTAAAAACCTTTCTTTAATAACCGGTCCAACTGTCTGTATCAATATAACAAGAATGAGTACCAATCCCTGGAAGGTATCTTGAATATCCGTACTAAGGGATGGAATACTGACAATGATAAAATTGATGGTCGTATAGGACAGCGCACCGAAAAACACGCCCAGAAGATTTCCTTTTCCTCCTGCCATGCTGACGCCGCCTAGTACCACCGCTGCTATGGCATACATTTCGTAGGATTTTCCTGATGAAGCAGGTGTCACATTTCCGATTTTACACGCTTGAACAAAACTTGCCACACCTACTAGCATACCTGTAATGATAAATACAGACACCTTAATCCATTGTACATTCACGCCAGAAAGTCTGGCCGCTTTTTGGTTGCTTCCGGTGGCATAGACACGCTTTCCGTACTTTGTATTTTTGCTAATTAACAAGAATAGCAACATCACGATTACAAAGACGAAAGTAATATAGGGAATATTTAACCCATCAATTGAACCTGTTCCAAACTTCATGCGAAGAAAGGCGTAATTGCTGTTCTCACTCAGCAAAGAAAACTGGGAACTTGATGAACCTGTAATCCCAGGGTCAATGCCTCGTACAAAAGAAAGGGTCAATGAGCGATAGATTAACATGGTTCCCAGGGTGACAATGAAGGGCGGCATTTTAGCAAATCCTGCCAGTACACCGTTAATTGCACCGCAAATTGCACCTGCAATGAGTCCCGCTAGAAGTGTTAGTATAATGTTGTTGGTCACATTAAAGACCATAATGGTTACCCCTGAGCATAGGACCAAGGCTGATCCAACTGACAAGTCAATTTGTCCGGTTATGATCACAAGTGCCATCCCCAGCGCCATAGTTCCAACAATAACTGTGTTCTGGCTGGACAATATCGCAGCGATATGACCCCATTTGAATGTATTGCCATTTGCCTGTATAGTAAAGACATAGACGATCAGTACAATGGCAAATACAAAAATAAAACTGTATTTTGTCCAGGCCATTGTTAAATGATTCCAATATTTTTTACTTGGTTTGTTCAACTGAATATCTATCATGATAATCCCCCCCTAATAGGACTGCATTTGTAGCATGGAGCATGACCTCATGTTCATTGATGTCGTCATGCTCTAATATAGTCTGTACTTTCCCTTCAAAAAACACCACACATCGATCTGAAACTTTGACGATTTCTGGTATCTCCAATGTATTGATAATAATGGTTTTTCCTTCTGTTGCCAGTTCTAGAATCAATCGATAGATTTCAACTTTTGCCCCTACGTCCACACCTTGGGTGGGATTATCAAAAAGCAACACATCTGCTTTGGTGTTGAGCCATCTGCCAAGAAAAACCTTCTGTTGATTACCCCCAGATAAAGCGTTAATAGAGTCTGTATGATCCTGTGCTTTAATGCTAAGCATGTCTTTCAAGTTGTCATACCGCTTAAGTTCTTCTTTTATATGAATGAGTTGGGCTTTATGTGATAACGAATGCTGCGCTATGTACATATTCTCCAAGATATTCATATCAGGCAGAACAGAATTCTCTTTTCGATTGCTTGGTAACATCCCCACGCCATGATGCATAAAACGGGTAATACCCCCATGAACTTTCTGACCATTAACCGCAATATGACCCTTTGTTGCAGGTAATGCACCAAACATGGTCTGCAGCAACTCGCTGGCTCCTGAACCTGCCAAACCAGTAAAAGCAATGATTTCACCTTTTCTTACCTTTAGATTGACGTCCCTGAATCCATGACCAGAAAAATTCTTCATTACGATCACTTCATCACCTAACTTTCTTTGTAGATACAAATCTTTATCCACATATTGCTTTCCAACCATATCCGAGGCAATATCTTGAGGGGTTGTTTCCTCCATGGACCCCGATGAAATAAATTCACCGTTCCGCAAGACGGTATACCGATCAGCTATTTCAAATATTTCTGGCATCTTATGTGAGATAAAAATAAAGGATTTGCCTTTTTCCCGCAGTCTTCTAAGAATTCCAAAAAGATGCTCAACTTCGTCACCCGACAAAGCCGTTGTGGGTTCATCCAAAATGAATAACTTGGCATCTGCATAGAGCGCTCTGCTGATTTCAAGCAGTTGTTTTTCACTGGTTTTCAATTCTTCGACCAGGACTGTAGGACTGATACCGACACCTAGACTCAGAAAAAGCTCCTTCGTTTCTTGAATCATTTTCTTCTTATTTAACAAACCCATTTTACCGACAATCTCTCTATTGAGAAAAATATTTTCAAAAACCGCTAAGTCATTAATGACATTCAATTCCTGATGAACAAAGGCGATCCCAGCCGCTTCCATCTGCACAATTGAAGGAAACGGGTATTGATTTCCACAAAATACAATCTGGCCTGAATCCACTTGAATAACACCTGTAAGAATGTTCATGAGTGTCGACTTACCTGCACCATTTTCTCCGATCAACGCATGTATTTCACCTTCTTCTACACAAAAGTGTACATCAATCAGAGCCTTAACCCCCCCAAAGGATTTTGATATTTGCTTCATTTGCAGCAGACTCATATGATTACCTCACAATTTTTTATCGCTCTTATTCTGTGATATAACAACGGATGCAGCTGTTGACTGCATCCGCTACCTTAACAAGTCAAAGGTTTAGTGTCCGGTAAATCCTTCATAGTTGGCTACATTCCCTTTATCTACTATCCAAACCACTTCGTATTTTCCATCCCCGACTTTATAGTCCCAATCTTCTTCAAGATAATCAAGCATATAATCAATAACATTGGTCATCATCTTTGGTGAGAAATAGACAGACATTATTTCGTCGAAGTAGCGTTCTGCGGTTGGCGCTTGAGTGGAGGTTCCATCAATTACTTGATATAGTTCAGCCATACCGCCGATTGCAGAAATGTAGACATCCATTTCTTCAAGTGCTGCTTTTGTAGCATCATCCACAGCGTTTGCTTCTAGTAAATTTAAGAAACCGAAAGTCATTTCGTCATCCATAGAGAATACATAAAGATCACCCAAAGGTTTGGCGTCTGCTACGATTTCACCCAACTTTTGTTCCAGATATCCATAGGCGCCATCCGCTGACCAGTTACATACAGTCTTATACTTGGCTGTCATCTCATCGATTTCAGCTTGAGTCCAGGTCTTATCTGTTTTATAAGTCTTGCCTGTATGATTGTCAAAATAATCAATTTCACCCAGTAAGAATTGTTCAAACCCTTCCTGACGTCTTGAGCAAACGGTACCGTTGTCTCCAATCAAGGTCACTAAGACATCTCCTGGTACCAACCCTTTTTGCTGCAACCAGTAGGCAATACCTGCTCCACATTGCCAGTTGTCACCCGATGCATTGAGAATCGCAAATTTGTCCGGTCCTTCAATGATCCTGTCAAAAGAAATAAAGGGAATTTTCTTGGCAATGAGCGCTTCTTGACCGGCTTTTGCAGAATCTTCAAGAGCGAAGAATACAACCCCAACGGCGTCGTCATTAGCAATCAGCGTTTGTACCTGGTCCACTTGCTCCTCACCTGAGGATGCCGGCATATAAACTGCCTTATACTTACCTGCAGCTGTAATCTCTTTGGCTTTTGCTTCTGCATAGGTACCGGCTTGTGCTGTCCAGCCATGGTCAGGCGTTGGTCCCAAGATGTAAATAGTGTCCCCTTTTGATCCCTTATTACAAGCAGTCATAGATACGATCATCACTATAAACAATAAAATTCCGACATGCTTTTTCATAATAATCTCCTTTTCATCATTCTACTTTTACGCTACAGCCAGACCTTGCCGAATCCACACAAGCAAAGACAACTTTCATCGATTCCAAGGCCTCCTCACCTTCTAATGTTGTTTTCTCTTCTGAGAGCAACCCATCAATAAATGTATCAATGACCCCTGAGTTTGATTGAATATCCTCTTCATTTGTTTGAATCGTATCCCGCTCATATTGTTCTATCCGGCCGTCATTATGAACGACAACCAGGTTGTACTTTAGGTCCTCATACAGATGAATAGAGCCTTTTTGGCAATAAATGACCGTTGAATTACACTCTTTACCATAATGGGTCCAACTGGTGGTCACTGTTCCAATAGGACCTTCCCTAAATTTGAGCACTTCAATAGAATTGTCATCGACTTCTATGGGCTGTCCGTTAGCTATTTTCTTGTCCAAAGTAGCCAAGCAGGCATACACACTGTCCACCTGTCCGCCTAGAAGGTATCTCATTAAGTCAATCTTATGTATGCCCAGGTCTGCCATGGATCCAAAAGCTGCTTCATTTTTTTTGAAGAACCAGGTATTGGCACCTTTATCTACAGACCACATCTCTGGACCTTTGTGTCCGAAAACAGTGGAAAAGCTGATTACCTTCCCTAAGGCTTCCGATTCAATAAGTGTCCTTGCATTTTGATGTGTTCTCAACAAGCGTTGATTATGACCGATCATCAAGCGCTTACCCGCTTCTTTTGCTGTATTGACCATGGTTTCACATTGTTCCAAGGTGATTGCCATGGGCTTTTCACACAGTACATGCTTTCCTTGCTTCAATGCATTGATCGCATAGTCAGCATGGTAGACATTGGCAACGCATACACTTACTGCCTGGATTTGGTCATCCTTAAGCAAATCATCAACACTGTTGTAAGCGATGCCTCCATATAGAGCTGTCATTTCAAGGGCACGCTCTTTGTTAAAATCATAAAATCCCACGATCTTCACATAGTCATTTTTATGATATTCCAACGCATGGCGTTTTCTTGCAATAGAGCCACAACCAATAATGCCCACTCCAATCATACATCCACCCCTTCTTATACTCTACAATTTAATGAATTATCCATGTCCCTGTTAATAGTTCTTTATATAGTCTATTTTCTGTTTCTGCATTATATCACTTTATTTTTGGACAACAAAAAAGGGCTATTGCCCTTTTCTATATCTAATTTGGTCATATTCGCTATAATTTCTTAACAATCTTAGGTATGCATCCATGACTTCTTGAGGCACATGCACATGGGTTAAATAACCCTTCCCTTTAGGTCCATAGCCATTTGTATCATCTTTCAATCTAGGTATTTCACCCATAATCAAATCGATATACCTGTTTTCGTCCCACAGTCCTTTGATATCCATTTTTGCAAACTCAAAAATGGACTCAGATAATTCTAGTTGAGGTATAAAGGGTGCATAACTGATGATGACTGCTTTCTCATTTTCCCACTCTTTCAAAAAACTTGCATAACTTCTTAGTTGCATTGTCGGGTCTTGAACTAATAAGATTGATTCCGGAGCCTTTCCCTTTTCTTTCAACACTTTCAACGCCTCTTTCGCATTTGATCCACAATTTGTAGAAGTATTTTCAAGGATAATTTTTCCTTGCCCAATATTTTCATGTTTAACAAGAATTTGATTTAATATATCAGCCTCAGGTCTCTCATGGGTAGCTATATCTTTATATTTGCCCTCTGTCACAATGTTTTGAACTAAATATTGTGTAGCATGTCCTATACCCCCAGCAATCATAATTTCTTTTGCTAGTCCATTTTTATATGCTTCTGCAACCAACTTAGTTATGTTGGGTATACTGTTTCCCAAAAGGATGATCAAGTCTACTTGTTCGATTTGATACCGTTCAAATAAGTTATCCTGAGTGAGTTCGTTCAAATGTCTTAATGCAAGAAACTTGATAATTATATTAAAATCCTTAATGTCAGATATTTGCATGATATTCTACCTCCATCCTTAGTTTTCCATTTCAGCAAAAAGACTATTGATGTCATGAGCATTTCCTATAGAACCCTTTGATGGCTTCTCCTCTTTCAGCAATAATGACGCCTAACAGGATCAATAGCCCTCCGACACTCATTAGGGTGGTAATTCTTTCCTTTAATACGACATAAGCAGCAAGCATGGTAAATAGTGGCATGAGATAAATATAACTACTCGTCTTTACCGAACCGATTATGCGTATGGCTTGACTCCATAAAACATAGCATAGTGCTGAAGCAAATAAGCCAAGAAATAAAACATGGATCCAAACACCATCTGTAAATAGAGGTTCTAGACTAATCTGTCCATCTGTAGCGTAAAACAAACCGTACATAAAGATGAGGGAATAGAAAAAAGTTCTTTTGGTGATAAAAAGAATGGATAATTCAGGTTTCATTTTCTTTATAGCTAGCGAGTAGAAGGCCCAGATAAAACTACCTCCTAAAGCTAATAAGTCGCCTAATATTTTCACCCCCAAATTGATCTGCCCATTGTACACAATAAACCCTACGCCTATAATGGCAACAACAAAGCCAATGAATAGATGGCTGTGAAATCGTTCATCCTCTGTAAATACATGGGCTACAAGAGCCACAAATAAGGGTGCAGAGGTTAAAATCAATCCTGTATTGGATACGGTTGTATAAACTAAGGCTGAATTCTCAAGCAAAAAGTACCCTACAACGCCAGTTAGTGCAGCTAAGACAAAGATTAATTCTTCTTTCAGGTTCTTAATCCAATGAATCTTTGGATAAATAAGTATTAAACTCAAATAAGCAAGTGTAAACCTTAGTAGCATTATTTCTAAGGGCGTATACCATTCCAATAATATCTTCGAAGAAATATAGGTGATTCCCCAGACAAAGGCACAAAAAAATGCCATTCCATGAGCTACTATATGTTGTTTAGGTATTTTTGTCATTTTGAGCCACTATTCCATTCCTCTAAAATCCCAGCAAATATTCCTTTCACTTCTATTTCAAGACCTTCAAAGAAAAAAGAGTTACAAACTCCCGAATCAAAAATGTTCATCCTGTCAATTTCAGTTTCTTGAAATTCATATATCATGATTCTGTCGTGTTTCGTATCTACAACCCAATATTCCTTAACCCCTGAGAGCATATAACTATTCAGCTTATCCACCATATCCCTTGAACGGGTGGCGTCTGAAAGAATTTCGACCACTAAAGTGGGGGTTCCCACATAGCGTCCTTTTTCATTAATCGCCTGTTCCAAATCACAGACAACAAGCAGATCTGGCTGAACAACATCCGGATCCTTTAATCCATTTTTCTTCAGATGGACGTCGAAGGGGGCTACAAAGGATTGGCAGGGTTTACCTTGAAACCATGTTTGAAACGCGTAACTCAACCGATTTATGATCATTTGGTGCATGACATTAGGCGAAGTCATAAGGATTACCTCACCATTAATGTACTCTGTCCGTTGACTACTCGATTCACTCATTGCCAGATATTCTTCATAGGAAATCTTCTTACCGCCATAGACATAATCAACAGCGTTCTCCTTAATTGCAAAATACCGTTCGACATCCGTAACATAAGGCGTTAATCTTGCCACTTTCTTCCCATTACGTGTGATTACCACATCCGTGTCTCTTCCCATGACTTCTTCTAAATAGTGCCCAAAATTATTCTTCATTTCCGTGGCTGTTGCTTCCATTTTCCATCCCTCCATACTTATAGTAAATATTATAGCCAACACATCAGCTAATGTCAAGTTACTGTCAGCTAATGTGTTGGCTATAATATCGCTTACTCTAGTTTAGGTAATGTAAAACCTATGGTCAAGCCACCCCCATCGTTAGGTGCAGCCCATATTTTACCTTCATGCCCTTCAATGATACTCTTACAAATCGAAAGCCCGAGACCCGCCACGGTTCTGCTCTCATCTGTCGTATAAAACGGTTCAAAAACATCTTCATAAGAGGCGTTGCCAATCCCACTTCCGTTATCAGAAATTTCAAATTGATAGCTGCTTCCAACTTCTTCTGCTGTTAACTCGATTCTTCCTGATGCTCCCACAATAAATTTAGTACTATTTCCAATGATATTGCCAACGACGCGATTCATCTTTTGTACATCAATCCGAATCCTACCGTCGCTTACCTTGTTGGATACGACTAGCGCGATACCTAACTCACCGAGCTCTTCTTTGTACTCTTCCTCCATAGTCTTCAGAAAGAAATCTATAGATACTTTATTGCGTTTAAAAACAAGCTTAGTTTGAAAGCTGATATACTCGTCAAATTCGTCTACCAATTCTTTGATGCGTCCCGCTTTATTGCGAATGGTTTCTATGTAGTTTTTTTGTCTTTCTGGACTCAGGTTACCTTTACTTAACTGTTCAGCATAACCCATGACCGAAGTCAAAGGGGTTTTTATATCATGGGAAATAGAGGCAATCATCCTACTTTGATTCACCTTTTCCTCATCTAGGGCCTGGGCCAATTGCCTAAAGTCTCTTTGAAGAGCACCTAGTTCATCTTTTCGGTTTGAAGCTTCGGGTAGTTGACCTTTTTGGTACTGTAAAATATCCTTTTGCAGCGCCACAATAGGCTTGGTCATATTCACATAAATGGATACCGTAAGCGAAAACAAGACACACATGATAATAATAAATTCCGCTACAAATAAATCATTGATAAAATCAAAAGTGGAGAAAATACTTAACGGGATGTGCTTTGTTACTTGCAAGAGGTAGATCTCATCCTGAACCTGCAACAACTGTTTACTCTTCAATCGAAAATAAATTCCGGAATCATCTCCAGCCGAAACCAGGGTGTCTCCTTCTCGACTTAGTATTTGAACATAATACCCCCGCTCCAGTGAAACCTTCTCTACCATTGCTTCAATGGTTTTAAGTATCTGACCACTATCTTCCATCATTGAGGAGGCCATTTCAAAAGTTTCTTGATCCAACATCATTTGATTCTCGTATTGTTGGGCTGCAATCTTTTTAGACAGCGAAAGATTGTAGTACATACCAATAAACAAAATATTGAGCAGAACAGCCGTCAAAATTAACAATGGAATTTTATGTCTAATGCTCATACGATCACCCTTATCCTTTAACGCACCAGTTTATAGCCCACACCCCAAACAGTCTTAATGAGGCTGTTATGAGGGTCTATTTTATCTCTCAAATTCTTAATATGAACAGCAACCGTGCCTATATCCCCATACTCTTGTCCCCAGACATAATTAAAAATCATTTCTTTAGATAGAACGCGTCCAACATTTTCAGCCATATAGACAAGAACTTGGAATTCCCTTGTAGAAAGATTCATGCGCACATCTTTTACTTCAACTTCATATCGATCTAGAAAAAGGGTCAAGTCACCTAGTCTAATTACTTTTTCTCCATGCTCAATATTTCTGACACGGTTTTCCCTACGCAAGTGGGCTTTAACCCTAGCCATTAACTCATCTACCACAAAGGGCTTCGTAATATAATCATCTCCGCCCATTTCAAGACCTATGAGCGTGTCATAGGTCTTCTTTTTAGCAGTTACAAACAGAATCGGGCAAACCAATTGATCTCGTATCCTTCTGCAAACCTCGAGCCCATCGATTCCAGGCATCATGATATCTAAAATTACAAGACTAAATGCAGGGTCAGAGGCAATAGTGCTTAAGACATCATTTCCATTATGAACAACCTTTGTCTCATAGCCTTCGTCATTCAACGCATCGCTAATTAAACTTGCTATCTCACGATCATCGTCCGCAATTAAAATTCTATCCATCTCTCATCTTCCCTTTCATCTAGATTTATCTAAACAGATCTAATAACCTTTCCCAGAAAGATTTTACTTTTTCTTCTTCAAGGGGATCAATTTCTTTTTCAGGCATTTTTAAACCATCGGTCCTAAATACAAACTGAAGACCATTCACTTTGTTCTCTTCATTTGCAAAAGATTGGAGGACGTAATTTTTGTGTGTAAAGGACTCTAGCATGCTACTAATCTGGTCTTCAACTTGTTGGTCCATATCAGATGTCTGATCTTTCATCTGTGAAATGCCATCTGTTAGGCCGTCAATACCGCCTTGAATTTGTCCATAACCCTCTGGTAATTGGCTGATACCTCCACCTATGCTTTGAATGCCACTGTTCAAACCTGCGTACTCATTGCTTATTGCAGTAAGACCTGCATCAATTTGTTCGAGGGCTCCTGCTTGTTGCAAATACCCATTAGCCAATGCTTGAACTTGAGGATCTTCACTTGCTAAAAGTGCTGTTGCAAGGGTTTTTAATTGGTTACCACCTGTCACCACTTGATTTAGACCTTGTTGAATTTTTATCAAGCCTCCTTTGAAGGCTGTAGAACCCGATGCAAGGTGTGTAAAGTTTTTTGAAAAGTTATCTATAGCGGCTTCGAAATCACGTCCGCCACTTTGAAGCTTAGAAGCACCTTCGTACATACCATTAACACCGTCTTTTAAATCCACAAATTTCGACGTCATCTCATCTAGTGAGCCAAGTTCAATATCCATTGCCATGAATACAGCTGTAATCTGAATGGGATTCATTTCAAATTCACTTACCATTGCTTCTATTATATAGATTTTAGACGTTCCTGGCAAATGACTGAAGGTTATCGATTTATTTTTACCTGCATTGGCAAGGGTTCCTCCACTTGTTTTTATATCAGTGAATTTTTCTATTGAAAGACTTGTACCAATTTGCAAGGTGAAATTATCATAGAATTCCTTCATATCTGAGGAACCCTCTGTCACTTCAATCGTAATCGTAACCGCACCACTCTTGCCAATGAGATCCTCTGCAGAAATAGATGTCCCATCTAACGTATAGTCAATACCAAAAGACCAAGGCATATCTGTCGTATTTAAATCACCCTGATAGTAAAATCTTCCTGCTGGCACGGGCACTTGAATGACCCCGTTATCTGATGAAAGGGTGTCGATTGTAGAAAGATTTAATACCTTTTTGTAATCCCCAAGATCTTCAACTACAACGGCTGTATCGCTTTCAAAACTGTTAACGATATACATCCCTGAAACAGATCCATCTGATTTTAACAAGCCGTAAACACTTTCGTCCTTAGTTACACCCTTTTCATTCTCGATGCCTTGGATAGACTGACCCATTAAAGTAACAAGAAGTAAAGCCACCACCAAAGTTGAAACTATTTTATTTTTTAAATACATTTATTTATACCTCCTTATTCTTTGCTTTAAGTTTAGGATTCAGTTTACCATGTGCGAAAAAATGAAGCCCCATGGTAGATTTTTCAATCGGCTTATCAAATACATATAACAACGCTGGTAATAGTAAGAGCACCATAGCCGCCGATAATGCTGCCCCACGTCCAATTAATATACCAAATTCACCAATGACGCCATTAGAACTGATACTTCCAAGGATAAGACCTGCACTCGTCAAGATACTTGCAGAGGTTAAAATACTACCAGTCGTATCTGCAACGGTATGTATAATGGCCTCTTTTTTCTCCATAACCTCTCTGTTTTCAAAGTATCTATGAGAAAATAGAATCGCATAATCAACAGTAGCTCCTAATTGAACAGAACTGATAATCATATAGCCTACAAAAGCCATCCCCATCCCCATAAAGTACGGTACGGACATGTTAATCCAAACAGAAGTTTCGATGGTGATCAGTAATATGAGTGGGATAGATAAAGAACGGAAAGTTAATAAAATAATCAATCCAATTCCCAGAATACTCACCAACATAACGACTTTATTATCCTTTTGTACGGTTTCTTTCATATCAACAACACTGGCACTGCTACCAGTTAGATAATAGGCATCTCCATAATAAGTCTCTGCTAACACTCTAACACGTTCAACCAGTTCAAAGGCTCGATCACTCTCAGATTCAATATTTGCAATAATGACCAAACGACTGTAGCCACCTGAAACCAACTGGGTCAAGGAATCATCCGGTACAAAAACCTGGGGTACCATTTCGCCAACTGTTTCGCCATAGCTCATAACAGATGTTATTTCAGGAAATTCTTTGAGTTCCTGAGTCAAATTTTTCTCAGTAACCAGATCTCCTTCAGGCACCAACATGACAAATATATTAGCTTTCCCATAGCGATCGTCTATAGCCTTTTCATCTTTGAATACTTGTGAGCTTTCATCACTTGACATTGCTGCTGCCCCATATAAAAACAGATTATTTCCTTGGGCTAAAAAGGAAGGGACTATAAGTAACATAACCAATAGGATGACGGGTATAAAAAGCTTTGTTACTACTTTTCCGAAGCGTTCAAATCGTGGCAAGAATGATCTGTGATGGGTTTTATCGATAATTTTATAGGTAAAGACCGTCAATACTGGCAATAAAAACATGACAGAGATCAAACTGCTCAGTACGCCTTTTGCTAGAATTACACCCATATCCGGTCCAAGTTGAAAACGCATAAACATCAATGCCATGAATCCAATGATGGTCGTTAAGGCACTTGCAATAATCGGGACAAAGGACTTCGACATAGCCTTTGACATAGAGGTTTGTACGTCCATGCCATCTTTTCGGTATTCCGCAAATCGGTGCAAGAGAAAGATAGAATAATCCATAGAAACTGCCAACTGCAATACCGAGGACGTTGTCATCGTAATAAAGGATATTTCACCGAATAACACATTGGTACCATTGTTAATTAATATAGCAACGCCAATGGTTATTAAGAAAAGTACAGGTTCAAACCACGAACTCGTAGTCAGCAATAAAATCCCAAGAATAATGGGAATAATCATCAACATGATCATACCAATTTCGCTTCCAGTGGTTTCTTGAGCAGAACCTACATTAACGGCTTCTCCAGACATGACACCTTTGTCTCCAATGATTTCGCGTATATCTGCAAGAACCACTTGTACTTCTGGTGCATCTACTGTCACTTGGAACAAGGCGTTCCCATCTTTATACCACCCATTCACTAGCTGGGCTTCCAACATTTCTAGGGGTTGTGGCATATCGGTTTGATCATCTAGCCAAAGAACTTCCTTAATACCCTCAACATCCATGAGCTTTGTTTTATACGCCATGGCTTCTGGAGCAGTTACATCCTTTAACATGATCCGCATATTAGGTACAGTTGCAGTAAAGGCTTCACTCATCACTTTTAGCGACTGAGTGGATTGTGCATCCTCCGGTAGGTAATCCATCAGACTATAATTGACCAATACCAATTTGCTTAAGACAAAAGACATCAAAACAGCCACTGTAAAAACAGCTA
>CAZJIO010000025.1:33364-40915 GCA_964546035.1 uncultured Eubacteriales bacterium
GCTAAAACTGTTATTTTATGCTTCAAAATTTTATGAGATAACCATATCATATTTGAGACTCCTTTAAAAATAATTTGTTGATTGTTTCTAGGTCATTTTAAACCATATTCATCTTACTGTACCATAAACCTATTAAATATAAAGCGCAAATAAATTAAGAATTATTAATGAGATGCCATAGAAAATTCTTTGGGTAAATGGTACAATATAAGGAATGAATATTGGTTTCTTGTGTCGATTATAGAGATAAAGGAGTGACCTTATGTCAAAGTATATCCATAAAAGATTTAGAGTTTTACTTCTGCTTTGTCTTATTCTCATTGGATTTGTATCGTTAACCGTTTATGGTCAGGACAATCATGCCACGGAAAGTTCTGTCTCCAGCGAAAACCCTGAAATCAATACATTTCCTAAATCTCAGGAATCCTATGAGGATCAACATCTGGACCGATATATTGAGATTATAAAACATCGTGTAAAAGATGAACCCTTTAATGTATTTGCGACCGTGATTTTTTTTATGGCGATTTTACATACCATGCTTACAAGCCTCTTTCAAAAAAAAGCGCATCATTTAGAAGTACACTACAAGACGCTGATTAAAGAGGGATTAAAAGATAAGAATTCCAGATCCATTCTTGCAAGTTTACTCCATCTCTTAGGTGAGGTTGAGGTTGTTTTTGGACTTTGGTCTGTGGTTCTAGCCTGTGGTATTGCTTTTCACTATGATTGGAATACCTTCGTTCATTATGTCAATTCCTTGCATTATACAGAACCGCTGTTTATCCTGGTTATCATGAACATCGCTTCTAGTAGACCGGTTATTAAGTTTTTTGAAATCCTATTGGGTAAAGTGGTTAAACTATTTGGAAACTCATTAGATGCCTGGTGGTTAACCATTTTAATTCTTGCTCCACTACTGGGTTCCTTTATTACTGAACCTGCAGCAATGACAATTGGCGCTTTTTTGTTAGCCGATAAATTTTACAGCTTAAATCCTTCAAATAAATTGAAATATGTAACCCTTGCGCTCCTTTTTGTGAATGTATCCATTGGCGGAGTACTTACCAACTTTGCTGCTCCGCCTATTTTGATGGTCGCTGAAGCTTGGCAATGGGATATGCCCTTTATGGTTGTTAACTTTGGTTGGAAAGCAATTCTTGCAATTGGGCTTTCGACAACAACTTATTATTTGCTATTAAAAAAAGATTTGAGACAACTTAAAAGTGCTTACGATAATTATTTGTACAAAAGATATATACAAAAACTGTTTATTAGCAAAAAAGAACTCGAAGAAAACTTTGAACAATTGGAAAAAATTGTAGATAAAAGGGTTTCATTTACCAGCGAACTGGATGCATACAGTGTGATCCTTCAAGAAAGTATTAAAGATTTGGCAAAAGAGAAGCTTACCCCCGAAGAATGCGAACTGTACGATATTGAAAATGCAATTGATGAAAAATTCAACGGCATAAAATACGAGGAAATGTGCAGGACAATTCCAGGACTTTTACCTGAAGATAAAAAGCCAGTCTATTTAGATCCTAACTGGGACCAACGGGAAGACGCCGTGCCATCTTGGATCATTATTGTTCATCTATTCTTTTTGATATGGACAGTAGCGAATGCCCATGAACCCGTTCTATTTTTGGCAGGATTTCTATTCTTTTTAGGGTTTTATCAAGTAACTTCCTTTTACCAAAATCGCTTGGATTTAAAACCACCACTTTTAGTTGCTTTCTTTCTAGCTGGATTAATGATTCATGGCACGCTTCAAGGCTGGTGGATTGCCCCATTATTGGGAAGCTTGCCAGAACTGGCGTTAAATTTGACTGCAATTGGCCTAACGGCTTTCAATGACAATGCTGCCATCACCTATTTAAGCACATTGGTTACTGATTTCCCACCTGAACTCAAATATGCAATTGTATCAGGGGCGATTACAGGTGGTGGTTTGACTTTAATCGCCAATGCCCCGAATCCTGTTGGACAATCAATATTAAAAAAGCATTTTGACAATGGTATATCATCAGGTCTTTTATTGAAGTACGCACTCCTACCAACTACAATTACTGCCCTTGTTTTTTACTTATTAAAATAATTTGATGAGGTGATTAGAATGAAAAAGAAAGAAAAAAATATTGAATCTTCTTTTCAGGCAGTCGATGATGCTGTTGAAGAAATACTCCAATTACTAACAACCCAGTTGTCCTGGATAAACAAAAAAATACTATTCAAAATCAATTTTTTGCTCCGAGAAATGATGAATAATGCCGCAGAACATGGTAATAAATTCAATCAGAAAAAAAAGGTCGTTTGCCGAATTCAAAAAGAACCCCATGTTTTGATTCTTGAAGTTACAGACGAGGGTGAAGGCATCCTTTTATCCAAACAGAAATTTGATTCCGATGATGAAGACACCATTCTGAGAGACAGAAATCGAGGATATCCATTGCTTATGGAAATGGCTTTAGACGTCAGTGTAACAGGTAATCAGGTTCGAGTAGTGCTCGACTTAAATGAGGAGGAATAAATATATGATAAAAACCATTGAAGGTAGAAGTGTTATCTTTACCATTTCCGAAGGACTTACGGCGAATAAAATCGCTTTGTACAATGAGCGTCTGGAGGAATTGCTACCGGATCCTGCATCATATGATGATTTTATTTTTAATATTGGACAAACTAACAATGTCGATTCAACAGGTGTGACTTTCGTCATCAATATATTTAAGAAAATGAAAGCGTTAGAAAAAAAGTTTCATGTAACAGGCGCTAGTGAAGAAGTTCAAAGTTTATTCAAACTGATGAAGCTCGATAAGTTTTTTGATATGCAAAGCTAACAGGAAGGAGTGGTATAATGCGATATCGTATTCTGATAGCAGATGATGCGGCAATGAACCGAAGGCTTATTAAAGATGTGCTTGAACAAAGCTTAGTAGATATCGATTTTGAAGAAGCGGTCAATGGCCAGCAAGTATTGGATATTGTAGAGCGCCTTCAAGTCGATTTGATTATTTTGGACTTAATTATGCCCGTTTTAGACGGATATGAAACTTTAAAAAGGCTAAAGAAAAGTGAACAGTATAAAGATATCCCTGTCATCGTAAACAGTGCGATCACAGAGATAAACTCTATTGAAGAGACTTTGAAAGAAGGCGCAGTGGATTATTTTACAAAGCCTCTTTCAATCAATGATATGAAAATCATCCTACCATTAAAAGCAAAAAACGCCTTGCTGATGTACGAACAAAATCATATCATTAATAACCTAAACAAACATATACAAGAAGAATTAAACAATGCCAATGCCTTTGCAAACATCATGTTGCCAAAATCAAATAGTCTCAAAGGGGTGGATTTGTATATCAAATATCATCCTTCCTTGGGAATTGGTGGAGATTTGTTTGATTGTGTAGAGATTGACGGAAGAGTTCATTTCATGGTTGCTGATGTGACCGGACATGGCATTGCTGCAGGAATGGCTTCTTCTATGGTTAAGATTCTGTATCGAAAAAGCATAGAAAAAGATGGCATTTTGCCTCATGAAATCTTAGAAGATATGAATAACTCTATTTTTAAGTATTTTGATTTTGCTGGCAAAGATCATTACATCGTTTTTACAGCTTTTGTGGGGATTATAGAAAAGGACGTATTGTACTACGCAAACGCCGGCCAGCCATATCCAATGATGTATCACAATGATCTTAGCAAGTTTGAACAAATTCTCCAAAATGGCTTTCTAGTAGGCATGATGGAAGATGTTCAATTTGAAACAGAACAAATTCAGCTAAAGAAGAACGATTTTATTTTTCTCTATACGGATGGGCTGTTTTGTGCAGGAGAAGGAACAGATTTTACAGGGTGGGATACTGTCTTCTCTGTGTCAGACCAGTTAAAAAAGGCATTGCTCAATAACCCTGCGGACTTTTTAGATGAGGTTTTTTATGCATTTCATATGATACATAAAGCAAACCATGCCGTTTTCACCGATGATGTTGCCATGATGCTCATCAGGTTATCCGAGTGAGCGTTCAATCCCCAGAACAAATATCACGCGAGATAGAGTGAATATTCTGTTTCGCGTGATTATCAACCACCAGCGGTTAAAAACCTTATTCGAAAATTATAAATAGCCTCTTCAAGTTGGTCTTTGTCTCCTTTAAATATCACAACCGTTGTTGGTATCGCAAGGGATCCCATAGAAACCAACGATTCCTCACTGACTTCAACCTGAAAATCCTCTCCTATACCTTTTAGGCTCATGAAATAATCCATAATTTCTTGCCTTCTCATACCTCTCATTTCTAGAACCTTCTCAGCCATGCTCTTATACTCCTATTCCTACAATAAATTAATAACCTCAAATTCTTGGTCTAATAGATTTGCAAACAGTAATTTGTTCCTCAACAGGTCGCCCCGATTCAATAAGATTTTTATGACCTCGCTCACCTGGATAGCACTCGTTAAAGCAGGCGTAAAAGATGGATTGCCCAGCATCATTTCTTTACCCTTAAGGGTATCATTCTTATATATTTTATTCAGTGTGCGCTCCCCTGGAAATATGGTTGAAATCTGACCATACCACCCCCCAATAGCACCATGTACAAAAGGAATATTCAGTTGCTCTGCCACATCCTGAACGATAAACCTTGTTTGAATTTGATCTAAGGCATCTACGATTACCCGATGACCCTCTAATAATGTCATAGCATTTTGCTCCGTTAAAAATGTATCAATTGGTTTAATTGTAATGTCAGGATTCACCAATGACATCCGCTTTTGCGCGGTGAGTGCCTTGCTATGCCCAATGTTTTGAACATCCGATAAAATTTGCCGATTTAAATTTGTTTCATCAAATACATCCCCATCAATTGCAGTGATTGTGCCAACGCCAATTCTTCCTAACATTTCAATGACATAACCACCAAGACCGCCACATCCTACCACGCATACCTTTGATGCTTTTAAAACTTCATTTTCTGCCCTACTAATTGTTGCTTGGTTTCGTGAATAGCGCATGATCAACCACCTCCTACTGGTGGAAATATAGAAACCACATCCGAACTGATCAACCGCGTATTAAGCTGTCCATCTCGACCATTGATTAATAATATTGCAACGTCTTCCACTGGTATTTGTAGTTGATCAATGATATCCAGTGGCATTTGGCCTTCTTCTATTTCTATGAATATTTCTTTACCACGGCCTTCACGAAGTGTGGCAAATAACCGAACTTTTATTAGCATGTACTTACCTCCATATAGTATTCTAGTACAGCATGTACGACATGGCTAAACGCAAAATGTTATCCCTCTCGACCATAAGCAATCTGCGCAAGATGGCATAATCCCATAACAATCAAAAGCGGTAGAACGAACCATATCACAACCATCTACTAAATCACAATCGATACATGAAGGATAGTGGTTATCTTTAACTGTTCTTCGAAAAACGGTATAGGATGGACTTTCCCATATATTTATCAGAGATTCTTCTAATACATTTCCAAATGAATGGGGGAAAATTTGTTTACCCCTACCAAATATATATTCATTACTTTCATGGGCTAGTCTGTAACACGGAACAATATCTCCCTTGGCTGTAATCATAGCTGCATCATCTATAATGCTTTTACATCTTCTTTCAGTTTTAAGCTGATACTCAGGTGTTCTTACTTCCAGTCCTTTCCCATGAGCACGGTTTTGTGCTAGAAGGAAAAGTTTTTTTGTCTCTTCATTTTCGTACCGTTTATAAAGAACTAATGCTTCATCTTCTTTAGTAGCTGGCATAAGATTAGATAGAATGACCTTACTAATACTTAGTGACGATGCTAAATCAATTACTTGAAGTATCTCATCTTTATTTGTTTTTGAGATAACCATTTGGATAGAAATCTTAGGTGTCTGGCTCTTTCTTTGCTTCTTAACTTCATTGATCGCTTTTATGTTTGAAATGATTTGATCTAAAGAAAACTGGCGAATACTATAAAACACCTCCGACATACCATCAATTGATATGACCATATGATCAATTGTTTCAACAATGGTATCCAGCATGGATTCATGCATAATCGTTCCATTCGTTGTTAGCGTTAGATGTTTATCCTTTAGGATATGCATAACATTTTCCACTTGAGGGAAAAATGTTGGTTCTCCTATGCCTCCAAGTACAATCTCTTTTATAGAGGGTATTCCTTTTATTTGTTCAAGACATCGTTCTAATACTTCAGGACTCATATCTAATGTTTCTTGATGCCATGCTTTACGATAGCACATAGAACAGTTCAAATTACAACGATTGGTCAATTCCAAATATAATTTTTTAATTGACATTTTCAACCTCCGGTAACCTTGGAAAAAAAGGGCCTCAGCGAAGCCCTTTTTAATGATTGATTTACAGTCCTAATAATTCTTTTCTCTCTGGTGTTGGAATACCATTGCTTCCCCAACCACGAATTGAATAATACTCGGGCAATAATTCAGACAATCTAGCTACATACCCTTTTGAAGGACCATCAACAATTTCATCCTCTAATAATCTCTTAGGTAATGTATCTTGAGCTGGCTCAATACCAGCTGCCAAGTTAAATAATCTTTCAAGATTCCAGATTCTTTCTCCAGCTAAGAGTGTGTCCTCTACAGTAAGTTCTGTACCTGTTGCTGCATTTACCATTGCTGCATAGTCACCAACTCCCATTGCAAAAGATGTAAATAAGCATAAGCCTGATGCATCAATAAATGCTGTAAGATCTTGGAATATTTTTACCCAAGTTGCTTTACCTTCAATAGCGAATCGATCTAGCTTCTCTGGCAATCCAACTATTTCAGGAGATATTAAATAAGCTCTTACGTGACAACCACCACGGTTACTTGTTGCATATGCCAGCCCTTGACCTTGAATACCTCTAGGATCATATGCTGGTAATTCTTGTTTCTTAACAGACATTGATAGTTCAGGTACGCCATAGCTTTCACATAGGCGATAAGAACCTTGTGCCATCTTATCTCCAAAGCCTTCACGCTTACCAATACGTTTTGTCCATTCAATAATGGCATCAGCGTTTCCAAATTCTAATGAAAGACCGCCAAGATCTTCATTCTTAAGATATCCTTTTTGATATAATTCCATTGCAGCTGCAATTGTAGTTCCAGTTGTAATCGTGTCAATGCCATATTGATTACACCAGTAGTTCGCTTTTACAACTGCTCCTAAATCAGATACACCACAGTTTCCGCCAAAGGCCCAAACTGTTTCGTATTCTGGACCACCGCCTTCTATATCATCTACTTTACAGTAGCGACCGCAAGCGATTGGACATCTATAACATGGATCTTTTTTAACCAGATATTTTTCTGCAAGCTCTTCTCCACTAATGGCTTCCGCTTGATCAAATTGAGAGGTTTGGAAGTTGTTAGTTGGGAATACACCATTTTCGTTAATAATATTAACGAGAACTGCCGTTCCGTATGCAGGTAAACCTTGACCCGTAACACCATTTTCTTTAATCAATTTTAAATATATTATTTACGTAACCACTCTACACTTTTC
>CAZJIO010000026.1:0-14479 GCA_964546035.1 uncultured Eubacteriales bacterium
CGGATCGAGATCCGAGTTTTTCGCATTTGTTTTAATAAGAAGAATCGCTTAGCAGTCGTACAATCATGGTCATTTATTTCAGGCACGTTCCAATAGAATATGCTCTATTGATCGCTATGTTAATTCTATTAAATGGTTATTACTCTTATTCGGAAATTGTTTACATTATGCCCGTTTTGGCATTGCACAAAAAGCAGGAAAGGAGTGGGGTTATTTATGAAAAGAATAGCCATTATAGATACGAGTGACTTTGATACGTATCCGATTGGGGGCCAATTCACAAGCATTCGTTCCTTCATAAAGTATATAAGTTTAGTGCGAAGTGATGAAATAGAACTCATATTGATTGGTATAACTAGAAATGAAGAAGAAGTAGATCAGGAGGTGTTTAGAAAAATTGGGCATAAAGATCATAGATTTATACCGATCTGTTGTGATAAAAACGAACCAAATAATCCTCAAAAATCCTTGCGTAAGAATTTTATGAAAGCCCTGATGTTTCGCAGAAGTTTGATTAAAGCACTGAAATTAGATATTGCCTATATTCATACACCTGAAGCTTTCTTTCCCATAAAGTTGGCAAATTCAAGGCTGAAAATTGTAGTTTTTTCCCATGGTAATTTTTTGAATATGGTTGGACAAATAAGGTTTTCTAAATATAAGAATGTGTTAGTAAAGTACTTAGTTAATGCATATTTAAAAGGTGTTATAAAGCTATCCCACCACATTTTTGTTTTAGATACCGCCTCTTATTTGACTTATATAAAATACAACAACCAGGTAACAAAGGTAAAAAACTCAATTGATACTGAACATTTCTCCCGTAGACAAGCGATTGAATCAAAAGTAATTCAAGGCATTTATGTAGGTCGATTATCAGAAAATAAAAATATTGATAAAATTATTCTAGCCTTTAAAGGCTTAGGACCTGAGCATCAACTGAGAGTTTTTGGGGTTGGTGAAATGTATGAGGCTTTAGAGAGACTCATTCTAGAACATCAATTAGAACAACAAGTATTTCTGATGGGTAGTGCTACACAAGACGAGCTTCCAGCCCATTATGATCAGGCTAATATATTATTGCTGAATTCTACTTATGAAGGTTTGCCAATGGTCATTCTGGAGGCTTTAACTGCCGGGCTCGCTGTTGTGACCACATCAGTGGGGGGGATACCAGAGGTGATTCAAGAAGGTATACATGGCAGCTATACAATAGGTACTTCTGCCGATATTCAAAGGGCCATGATAGAATTGCTTAGTGTTATTGAGAAGGTAAGTTTATATAATAGGCAATACGCCAAACAATTTAGTTATGAAACGGTTAATGGAGAAATCTGTGATATACTATTGACAAATTCTAATAAAGGAGAGGCACAGGTATAATATGGCATATTATGGGAATATTTTAGAGAACAGCAAAAGCTGGTTCTTTTTTTTTGTTTATATTTTTATTTAACATGCATAATTAAAATCGAATAGCAATAGAAATGTAGAGATAATGTTAACGTGTATGGAAAAATCGGGAAAATGGTGCTACGAACGAAAGAAGAAGGAGTGAACGTATATGCAAATACAAATCAGTAAAAAGGACATTTTATGGAGTTACTTAGGTTATTTTTTGAAGTTAGGCTCAAATATCATTATATTACCAATGGTGCTTAATTTTTTGGCAGAGGAAGAACTAGGTATTTGGTATGTTTTCTTATCGATAGGGGGATTGGTTACTTTATTGGATTTTGGTTTCTCGCCTACCATTATGAGAAATATCACTTATTGTTGGTCGGGAGCCAAAGAACTCATTAAAGAAGGCATTATCATTAGAGACAAGCAGGAAGCAACACAACCTAATTATGAGATGTTATACGAGCTTTTTAAGATCTCAAGAAAAATGTATCTTATTATTTCTTTAGTGGCTTTAGGTCTTATGTTGACACTAGGGACAATCTATATCTATAGCTTGGTATATGCCTTAGAGAGTACCCAAAGTATGCTGATAGCATGGATCATTTTTTGTATTGGCACCTTTTCGAATTTGTTTTATTCCTATTGGACCCCGATGTTATGTGGCATTGGATTGATTAAAAAGATGCAAATTGCCAATATTGTATCCCATGTTACTTACATTTTAATTGTGGTTTTTGGTCTTTTATTTGGTTTTGGATTGATCGCAATAGCTATAGGGTTTTTGATCAATGGGCTACTGCTGAGGCAGGTGGCTAAGAAGTTTTTCGTGGAGGAAAAAAACATAAAAAATGAGTTCTACTCTTTTAAAAGAAAGGGGTTTTCTGGGGGAATTAACCTTTTTCCTGTAATTTGGCATAACGCATCTAAGCTCGGGATTGTTTCGATTGGAACTTTTTTCACGCTTCAGGCCAACACTTTGATTTGTTCAAGCTTTATAGATCTTTCAACAACCGCTAAATATGGATTATCCCTTCAGGTTTTTCAAATGATTGCGAGTATGTCAAGAATACCTTTTGTGAGCTTATTGCCAGAGTTTTCTGTACTTAGAGTAAACAATGAATTGAATAAATTAAAGGAAAGGTTTAGTTTAACCGTGGTCTTATTTTGGATGAGCTATGTGGTAGCAGGTTTATTTGTCATTTTATTTGGCGATCACTTATTAGCGCTCATTGGCTCCCATACGACTTTCTTAGGTAAGCCCCATTTATTACTGATGTTTTTATATTTGTTTTTAGAGTTTAATCATACAAATTTTGCTACTTTAATAACCACTAAAAATGAGATACCCTTTGTAATGCCTGCGTTAGTCTCGGGCATACTGATTGTGTTTTTGGCTTTGGTTTTTGTAATACCTTTAAAATTAGGTGTATTAGGGCTTATGGTTGCTCAAACAGTGATTCAACTTTGCTACAACAATTGGATTTGGCCACTAAAGGTTTTTAAAGAATTAAACATCAACCTATCAAAGATTATGGAAATGGGCTTGGGTCAAATGGTAAAGTCTGCTACAGGAATATTCACAAGAGCTTAAAAGGAAGGATACAAAAATGATTTCTATGATTGTTATCGATTATTTTTCAGCGGAGCGAACACTTCTCTATATAAAAGATTTTATGCAACATATTCATTGCAGTTGGCCAGTAAATATGATTATTGTTGATCATTCCATTAATCATGACAATTTTGAGAGACTGTGTAAGGGTGTGCAACAGATTTCAGAACATATTGTGCTAGAGGCTATGGACGGTGCGCGTCTTGAAGATCAGTCGGAGCTCATGGATGCGTGTTTGATTTATACGCTACCCTCAAGAAAAATTATATTGTGTAGAGCAAGTCAAAATTTTGGGTTTGCGAAGGGGAGCAATCTTGGTGCAAACCTCGCTAAAGTACTTTTGAAAAGTGAATACCTTATTTTTTCGAATAATGACCTCCTATTTGAAGGGAGGATAAATTTGGATTTGCTTATCGAACAATTTAGAATCGATGCCTCACTTGGGCTCATAGGACCTAGAGTTGTTGGCATTGATGGTTTGGCACAGTCTCCTGGTAAAAAGCTTTCAATATGGAAAAGGATTATTCTTTTTTATGGCTTCTATCCAATCAGTTATCTGCTCATGAGATTTTTTAACTACAACATAACAAATGATATGATGATTAACTTTAGAGGCACTTATTGTTATAGACTTACGGGCGCGTTTATGATATTTGGAGCCAGTACATTTTTTGAGATTGAGGGCTTTGATGAGGCGACCTTCTTATATGCCGAAGAGTTGATCATAGCTGAAAAATTGATTCGGGTACAAAAAAAGACCTTGTTTTATAAAGATTTCAAAGTCATTCATGAGGAAGGGTTTAGTACCAATAGAAGATATTCTAATATCAGTAAACTAATGCTCTTATTCGAATCCCAATATCATTATTATAAAGAATATATCAAAAGTAGTAAATTAGAGCTGCAAGCGGCAAAACTTTCTTTTGGATTTTTTTTGTTTCTAAATAGAGTGCGTCATTTTAGAGTTTTTCTAAGAAAGGAGTCACGTGAAGATACTATATGATTATCAGATTTTTAGGGCACAAAAATATGGGGGTATATCCAGATATTTTTGTACACTTATTTCTCTCAATAAGAAGGATCAGATTTTCGTTCCTATAGTTGGTTCAATAAATTACTACTTAAAAGAAGAACTTGGACATAGGATATATAAGGAAACACCCAGAAGTATTTCTAAAATAGTCAATGTAATTAACAGACTGATCACATACTTATTCATTTCGATTTGCAAACCAGATATTGTGCATGCAACTTATTTTGACAAGTATCTTTTAAAGGTTAAAAAAAGAACAAAACTAATCATTACGATACATGACATGATTCATGAACGTATGCCTGATTTAATTGGAAAGGATGACGATTTTGTAAGAAAAAAGAAGGAACTGATCTTGAATGCAGATCATATTATTGCTATATCAGAGCATACCAAAAAGGATATCGTGGATCTTTATCACATTGATGAAGGTAAAATTGAGGTTATTTACCATGGGTTACCCAAACATTTTCTTTTGAGGCAACCTAGAGACTGTTCTTTGCCTACAAAGTTTATTTTGTATGTAGGGGAAAGACGGGGTTATAAAAATTTTAGTAATTTTGTAAGTGCTGTCAGCCCTATTTTAACAAAGGATAAGCTTTTAGTAGTCTTATGTTCAGGAGGTAAAGCCTTCACTGAGGGGGAAATAATGAGATTTGAAATGCTTGGTGTGAAAAATCAATTTATCCAGAGAGCATTAAAGGATGAAGAACTGATCCAGGCGTATCAGCAGTCAGAGTTATTTGTTTTCCCTTCTTTGTACGAAGGTTTTGGTATTCCAATATTAGAGGCGTTCGCTTGTGGATGTCCTGTAGCTTTAAGTAACGCCAGTTGTTTTCCAGAAGTTGCAAAGACAGGAGCTGTATACTTTGATCCTTATGATCCTATGGATATGATGAAAAAGATGCTAAGTATTTTATCGGATGAGGCTTTTAAAAACAAGCTGGTTAGTGAAGGAAAGCAGTTGTTAGATGCTTATTCTGTTGAAAAGACTTTCAATCAAACAAGGATGGTTTATCAAAATTCATTAAATAGTGTTTAACCATACTAAAGACCGTAATTGAGGTGCCAAATGAATCTATATAAAATTACAGTGATTACCGTGTGTCTAAATAGTGAGAAAACCATTAGAAGAACGATGGATTCAGTACTTCAGCAAGGGTATCAAAATTATGAGTATATTATTGTAGATGGTGGTTCAAGGGATAAAACCATTGAATATATAGAGGCGTATAAAGAGAAGTTTATGAATCAACTGGTCTTGATCAGTGAGCCCGACAAAGGTATTTATGATGCAATGAATAAAGGTATAAGAAAGGCTCAAGGGGAGTTCATTGTTATTATCAATAGTGATGATTATTTAGAGAAGCAAGCTTTCGAAAGAATTGTGGTGGCTATTGAAGCCGGTAATGCTGAAGTGATCTGTGGCAATGTAATTTATATTAAAAAGGATCATAAAAGGGTTCTAGCATCCACTGAACTTTTTGTTGATGAAAGGCAAGCTATTCATAAGAGATTACTGCATTATGCCCATCCTTCCACTGTGATTAAAAAGAGTGTGTATGAGCAATATGGACTCTATGAGGATCGTTTTTTTATTTCCTCAGATTATGATTTGATGATTAGACTGTTGCAAAATAAAGTTAACATGACTTACATCGATCATACATTAAGTTACTTTACCTTAGGTGGTGTCAGTCAAAAGCAAAAAATAAGGGGTATTAGAGAGGTAAGGAGCATCAATAAAAAATATTTTGGGACTTGTTATAGTTCGATAATGGCTATAAAAGCCTTTGTGAAATTTTATGTTCAAAAGATATTTAAGGTATTAAGGGGATGGACTATAAGAGTATTGCTCTTTCTAAGTTGCATTACAGTGCTGTTGTTGTTTCTTGTTCTTAACCGTTCACAGAATATAGAATCGATTATTATTCCAGCTCTTATTGAAGAAGATACGAACAATGAGGTACTCCAAGAGCCAACTATAGAGGTTAGAAATAAGGTTGTAGTGGAAAGAGATGTGGGCGTATTTACTTTAGAGGCGGTTAATGAGGGCGTATTGTACTTAGCAGATAAAGAATATGATTTGGAGGATAAAACCATCCGGATCAACAAGCCAATTGTGATAAGTGGACCTGGAAAGTTAGTCAACGGGCACATCATTATTCATGATACGAGTAGGGTTGTATTAGAGCAATTAGAAACAGAAAATGTAGATATAACCATAGCGAATACAACGGATGTAACCATCAAAAACATGACCTTTAATAACATTTACCAGGACATATTAGGGTTTATTGTTGTTGGAAGTAAGGTGAGTCATTTAAAAATTCAAAACAATACTTTTTCTAATATTCAATATGTCTCTTCTCAGTCTACCTATGGTTGCGGCATTAAAATAATGGCACATGATACTCAATTGAGCACTATAGAAATATCAGAGAATACCTTTAGTAAGATTCATGGACCTGCTGCTATTTGGGCTGGCGGAGATCATGCTACAATTGACAATCTTCTTATTAGCAACAATGAGATTCATGATACAGAGAGTTTTGGTATCGAGTTTTTCCAAGTAGCTGAGGATTTTATGATCAAGAATTCTTCAGTTAAATACAACAACATTTATGATATTGGTGCTATTAGAAATAAGGGCAATGGTGCAGGGTGTGGTGGTATTTATAGCAATTTAAAAGGAGCAGATATTAAGGTTATAGGTAATACCATAAGGAGGGTATGTGAAGCAGGTATAGAAGGCTATTATACTTCCATTGAAGAAAATACAATCGAGGACACAGGCTGTGATCAACTGAATTATCCAATAGATGACAGCGCTGGTATATATACTTCCAGTCCTCTAGTTAGCGGTAATACAATTATTAATCCAGGATATTATGGGGGAATTCACTTTTTTACAGAAGGGATTCTTACAGATATGGTCATTAAAGACAATGTCATTAAAAATATGTTTGAGTATTGGGAAGAAAAAAAGAATTACAGCATAGGCGATCTTGTCGTTTCGAAAGAAAAGTGGTACGTCTGTACCAAAGAGGGTATATCGGGTAATAAACCTTTAGCAGATACAGTGGGAGGGTTAAAAGATGGCACATGTCAATGGGATTATAAAAAACCGCTAAGTGATTCTGCAATTAGACTAAATGCTATCAAGGGTTTGGAAAGATTAGAGATCAGAGATAATTATGTTTTAGACATAAAGCAGTTCAATGCTTTATCTGGATTTGTGGATCATATTGCTATTTATGATAACATTCATGCTTCGAATAAGCTATCAAAAAAAAGCATGGTATATCTTACAGGTTATGGCAATAGAGCCATAGAAAATGAAAACATTGAAACAGGAGGAATAGTGGAGTGAAAAGATACATGTACTTAATAATGACCATTGTAATTGTACTTAATACCCTTATGTGGCCGATGCATGCCTTGGAAAATGATAATGCCAATTTGTATTACGCTGAAATACTTGATGAGGTGGGACTTTTTAAAGGGACCAATAAAGGTTATGAATTAGAGCGAACAGCTACAAGAATAGAAGGACTAGTCATGCTTGTAAGGTTGTTAGGAAAAGAAGGTGAAGCCTTAGCTATGGGAAAAACACTTTCAATGTTTAAAGATGTGCCTGAATGGGGCGATCCATATGTGAATTATGCTTTCGAAAAGGGCTTGACGAAAGGAATTAGTCATGATGCATTTGGTTCAAATGATGCATTAGGTGTTAAGGATTATTTAACCTTTGTTTTAAGAGCATTGGGGTATAGTGACTCTGGAGGTGATTTTGCTTGGAGCGACGCCATCACATTTGCAAAAGAAAAAGGGATTATTCAGGAAGATTATTTTAACACTCAAATCACTAGAGGGGAGGTTGCAAAAATATCTTTCCACGCATTAACAACTAGGATGATGGACCAAAAAAGCACTATGGCGGTTAAATTGGTTGCTCAAGGAGATCTGAATCAAGAGGACTTATCAAAGTTAGTCATCATTTATGAACCTCAGTACTATGGTGCAAAAGGTGATGGGAAACACGACGATTCCGACGCATTTATCAAGCTTATTCAAGCAGCTTCGGAATATGGGGTTATCAATTTAAAAGGAGGCAATTATCACTTAGGGAATAGATCAATCACAATAAGCCAACCAATCAAGATCCTTGGACCTGGAAAGTTGATTAACGGGCGACTGATGATAAAAAAAACGTCTGGCTTTGCTTTTGACAAGATAGAAACAGAAAATTTCAGCTTGATGATAAAAGATTCCAGTAAAATTCAGATCAAAGATTCTAGCTTTACCAAGATTAAGGCTGATTTAGAGGGTTTTATTTATCTAGAAGGAGCTGCCTCAGAAATAAACATATCTAAAAATACTTTTTCCCATATCGAATATTTGACTTCCTCATCCACCTATGGGGCGGGCATTAAGATTAATGTTGTTAATGCTAATGTGAATAACTTGAACATATCCCACAACAACTTTGAATATATTCATGGACCAGCTGCAATCTGGATAGGTGGGTCTAATTGTAAAATGGCAGATGTGACAATCGCCTCAAATGTTATACAAAATACTGAGAGCTTTGGAATTGAGCTATTTAGATACAATGGGGTAATAAATTTTAAGAATACCCATATTTATAGCAATAAACTTTATAACATTGGCAGCGCACGTAAAGTCAACTATGGAAATGGAGCAAGTGCCATCTACAATAATTTATTTGATGGGGACCTATACGTCAATGACAATGAGATAAAAAAAGTGCTGGAAGTGGGGATTGAGGGCTATTATACGAAAGTTGAAAATAACTATATTGAAGATACGGGAGCTGATCAATTAAATCGCCCTATAATGGATAGTGCGGGTATATATACCATAGGACCTATTGTCAGAGGCAACACAATAGTCAATCCGGGATATTATGGTGGGATTCATAAGTTTGATTCAGGAATTATTTCAGGGAAAGAAATTACCAATAACATTATTAAGAATGTATTCCAGTATTGGAAACCAAATACCCACTATCAAGTGAATGATTTGGTGGTTATTAACAGTGCTTGGTACCGTTGTATAAAATCAGGTACCTCGGCAGTGGTAGCACCTTCTGGTAAATTAGGAAATATCCAGGATGGCAGCCTATTATGGGATTATAAGAAACCACTTGCACAACAAGCGATCAATTTAAATGCTGAAAAGGGAATAGAAAAGTTGGTGATCACTGACAATCTTGTTGTTAATGTGCCAACACTTATGGCCTTGTCAAGTCTTAATCATACAGTACTCATCAAAAACAATCATCACGATATTTCTGGATTAATGAAAGGAGAAGCAATCATTTACCTTGGAGGATATGGTAATAGAACTGGTGAAACAATAAAGATAACAGAATAAAGTTTGGTGTATAGGCGTTTAATAGAAGGCGAATTGGGAATAATTAGCCTATTATTGCAGTTGAGGTGAAATATGAAATATTTGAACTTTTTTGGAGCTAAAATTGCATGCACAGATAAAAAGATTTTATTGAGAGATATTGAGAATCTACAAAAAAAACAAACAGCAAGTTGTGTAACATTTACTAATGTCCATGTTGTCATCTCTTCAATGCGGGACGAAGTACTTCGAAAAGCACTTAATACGTCGGAAAGAGTTGCACCAGATGGAATGCCCTTGGTTTGGGCAGGCAAACTATTTTGTAAATCACAGATAGAACGTTGTAGTGGACCTGATATTATGGAAGCACTCCTGAAACAGACAGAGCTCAAGGGAAACAGTCACTATTTTTATGGTAGTACCCAGGACACACTGAGCCGGCTACAATTAAAACTACAAGAAAAATACCCAAGCCTAATCATTAAGGGGATGTACTCTCCACCTTTTCGTGCTATATCGATAGAGGAAGATGAAGCGATTATACATGAAATCAATGAGCTCAATCCAGATTACATATGGATTGGACTTGGTGCTCCCAAACAAGAAGTGTGGATGTATGAGCATAAGTCTTGCCTGAACAGAGGGGTATTGTTAGGCGTTGGTGCTGCCTTTGATTTTCTTGCTGGTAGTAAAAAAAGAGCACCATTATGGATGCAAAGGATAGGTCTAGAATGGCTGTATCGTTTATTACAAGAGCCAAGGAGATTAGGAAGAAGATACCTTGTTACCAATGTACTGTTCATATTAGAATTACTGATAAAGGGTGTTCAAACTGAAGAGCATGAATGAGAGTGGTATTTAGTAGGTACTTCGTTCATATATATAAAGGATTATGATGAAAAAATAAGTTGTGGAGGATTACGGATGAAAATTGTTTTTATAACCGGTGGTGCAGGATTTATTGGGAGTACTTTTATCACATATATGATGGGGAAGTATCCAGACTATTATTTTGTTAACTATGATAAGCTTACTTATGCTGGCAACCTTGATAATTTATCTGCTGTTATGAAAGCGCGAAATTATGAGTTTATATGTGGTGATATTAAAGATCGAAAATATTTAGAAAAAATTTTTTGCGCTATGGATATCAAATATGTGATCAATTTTGCGGCTGAAACCCATGTGGATAGAAGCATATATGACCCGGATCAATTTTTGTCAACAAATGTACTTGGCACAGGGGTATTGCTGGATGTCGCCAAAAGAAATTGGGAGATTTATACAGATCAGAACGGTTATCCTGTTTATAAGCATGGGGTGAAATTTCTTCAAATTTCAACAGATGAGGTCTATGGTGCATTAGGTCCAGACGGTTTATTTACAGAAAAAACACCACTTTCGCCTAAGAGTCCATATTCCTCGAGTAAAGCTAGTGCGGATTTGTTGGTTCAAGCCTATTATAATACCTACCACTTTCCAACCCTAATTACACGTTGCTCAAATAACTATGGACCTAGGCAGTATCCTGAGAAGCTCATTCCCTTAATGATTAAAAAGGCGATAAAAGGTGAGCAATTACCTGTCTACGGAGATGGTATGCAAATTAGAGATTGGCTTCATGTTGAGGATCATTGTAGAGCCATTGATGCTGTGCTTCACAATGGCCAATTAGGCGAGGTTTATAACATTGGAGGCATCAATGAGAGAACTAATATTGAAATTGTTAAGATTATATTAAAGCTGCTTAGTAAGGACGAAACGTTAATTGAGCATGTACAAGATCGATTGGGTCATGATCGGCGTTATGCCATTGATAATTCGAAAATAAAAAATCATCTGGAGTGGGAACCAATTCACACTTTTGAAGAAGGTATGAAGGAAACAATTGAATGGTATTTAAGTAAAGAGTTGAGCTTGATTGGATCTTAATAATTTTATAGTATGTATTTGAATTCGAGGTGATTAAAGTGATTAGGTGGAGAAAAAGAATTCGTCGTTTAAGTTATTTGCTAACTGATTTCGTTTGTTTACTCATTAGTGTAATCATAACACTGAATATCATGCAAGATATCTTTCATAGATTTATTGGGGTATCTATTCTTGAAATGACGGGAATGATTATGTTGCTGATTTTAATAAATTTTTCGGTGTTTTTAGGGGCATCCGTATATGAAGTAATGATGCAAGAAAGCTCTATTATTACTTTTAAAGTTTTGTTTCGCGTGGTTATAGCCTTTGCGTTTTCGTTTTTAATATCTACTGCTTTTTTGTTTATGATGAAGGTTGATCTATCAAGATTATTCATCGTTATTTTTACTGGTTTATTTTTCTTTCTGTCATTTATAACCAAATTTATATTGATTAGGATACAAAGGAGTGATTTGAATGGTACAAGTCATTCGAGAAATATTCTTGTAATTGGACAATCAGACAAAGGTAGAAGATATATCGAACAGATTAGACTTCATGGCTACCTGGACTTAAATATTATTGGCTACGTTCATATCAAAAAACCCCACGTCTATGAGGATTTATTGCATTTGGGTGGCATAGATGAATTGGAAAGCATTCTAAAAAACTTTGTTGTGGATGAGATAGCCGTAGCAAGACCCCTATCTTATGATGAGCGACTACAAATAACTTTGAACCGCTGTCAAGGAATGGGAATCACGGTTACAATGCTTCTGGAGACTCATAATTGTGATTCAACAAAAGCTCAAGTGGCTATGGTAGGTAATATCCCGGTACTTAAGTTCCATACAGTAAGTCTCAATGAAAGCCAAATCACTGCCAAGCGCATATTAGACGTTGTAGGAGCTCTGATTGGTATTGTTGTCTTTGTTTTTGCATATCTGATAATAGGGCCATTAATTAAAATTGAAACACCAGGACCCGTCATATTTAAACAGGTGAGGGTGGGGAAAAATGGTCGTATTTTTGAAATTTGGAAATTTAGATCTATGGGCATTAATGCGGAAGTGCAAAAAATAGAATTACTAGCCTCAAATGAGATGACAGGATATATGTTCAAAATGTCTAACGATCCAAGGATTACAAGAATTGGAAAATTTATTAGGAAAACAAGTCTCGATGAATTGCCACAGTTTTGGAACGTATTAAAGGGAGATATGAGTTTGGTGGGGACGAGACCTCCAACAGTTGATGAGGTTGCTCAATATGAAAATCACCACCATAGGCGTATTTCTATTACACCAGGAATCACAGGTAATTGGCAAATAAGTGGGCGTTCAGATATTGGGGATTTTGAAGATGTTGTTTGTTTGGATACAGAATATATTTCTAATTGGACCATTTATCACGATATAAAAATATTGATAAAAACACTTTATATTGTCTTCAAAGGAAAAGGATCAAGATAGTTGATCTAGTTAATACGATCAGAGGAGGAAAGATGATGAATCAAAGATATATAAAAATGAACCTAATAGAACCAATTGTCTACTTGTTAAAACATTGGTGGTTCATTTTGATTTTATCAAGTTTAACGTCAGGGGTAGCTTACTATGTAACGACACAATTCATTGAACCAAGCTATAAGGCATCAGCTACACTATTTATTGGAAAAGAAAATAATGGACTCACAGAGTTAAATTTTAATGATTTACAGGTAGGTAGTCAATTGGTAATGGATTATCAACAGTTGATCCAAACGGACTTAATAGCGGAACAGGTTATTAGTAATCTTGGGCTTTCTATTTCAGTGGAGCATTTAAAGGAGAATTTAGAAGCTGAAATAATTGAAAGTTCTCGGTTCATGCGCATTTCTTATAAAGAGGCAGACCCTCTTCAAGCGCGTCAAATTGCCAATACTTTATCAGATGTTTTGGCTGAGAAGGCGATACAAATTGTAGGGGTACAAAATATCCAAATTGTCGATTACGCAAAGGTTCCGCAAAAATCAATAACGACCTATTTACCATTTAATGTATTTATTGGTTGTATGATAGGTTTTATAATGGGTATCATGATTGTGATCATGCAAATGTTGTTAAACACAACTATTCAAGAGGAAGAGGAAATTGAAAGTGGCTTTGGATTGCCCGTGCTTGGTGTAATTCCTAAGCTCAAGGGGAGGGTAAATATATGAAAAGCTGTCTTATTACACTAAAAGAACCTTATAATGTGGTCTCTGAAAGTTACAAAATGTTTAGAACAAACCTGAATTATATGAATATTGATGGAGAAAATAAAGTGTTGCTTTTTACGAGTCCTACAGCAAAGGAAGAGAAAGAGAATTGTATTGCGAATGCGGCTATATCTTTTGCTCAAACGGGTCAAAAAGTGCTTTTAATTGATGGTGATTTTAGAAAATCTAGACTTCATGAAATTTATGATATGCCTAAAAGTCCTGGCATAATCAACGAACAAGGTGAAGTAAACAACCTTTTAGAGGTGGTAAAAAAAGTAAGCAGTATCAACCATTTAGATATGTTAACCTCGGGAATGTTACCGCTACACCCTTCGGAGTTATTGGGAAGCTTTGCTTTTGAGAATATGATCAAGGAAGCAAGGCGTTGCTATGATATCATTTTATTAAATGCACCACCAGTCTTAAGCGTTTCAGATGCGGCGGTTATGAGTAAAGTTGTTGATGGTGTTATATTGATTGTTGCTAAGAAGGACACGAAAAGAGAGCATGTAAAATTAGCAAAGGAAGTTCTGCAAAAGGTTGGCGCCAATATTCTAGGTGTTTTAATGATTAAAGCGGAAGTGAATATTAATTTTAGATATATAGATGTTGGAAAAAAGAAAAGAACGAACAAAAAAAATTAGTTAGTTTATAGTACAAGGGTAGAGGTTATTTCTCTGTCCTTTCTTTATGGTATTGATAACTTCTTCAAAAAATGGTAATATTGGACTATATTGTTTTAAAATCAGTACAAAAGATAATTAGCTATGGGGGGCATATCTATGGAATCTTTAGGTTTTGATAAGTCGGGAAGAATAACACTGATTGGTTTTGTCGTTTTTGCATTGGTACTCGTTTGGCTGGTCAATGTTTATTTTACCAGAGAAAGGTCATCCAA
>CAZJIO010000026.1:14501-15817 GCA_964546035.1 uncultured Eubacteriales bacterium
GATGAGTAAGGAAATCCTCATAGAAAGTAAAAGGATTGATGAACTCTTAGGATCCATGAATCAGACCCTGATTGTTCAAAAGGAATGGTTGAAGCAGCTCTTGACTGGTGAAGCGGTACAACAAAGAGCAGGGCTTTTTTCGGAACTGGTTTATTTAGAAGAAGAGGATGTATCCATTATTGACGATATAAGCGCAGATCAGTCAAAGGATATTGGGAATGTGATCCTTAATGGAGACAAAGCAATAGCATCCGAGGCAGTTACGTATGAAATCAACCAGATGTCAGATTTTTTTAAATTAGAAAACATACTCAGCAGTCAATTAGACTATGAACTCAATACCATTTACTATTCTAAAAATCAATATGTCACGTATTATCCCTATATTCACCTTGGCGATAAAAATGTGGACTATGCTGGGGTTTTTAAGAGTGTTGATAGTTTGATAGAGAAGATTCTGCTATTGAGTAAAGAGGATCCAAATTTTGATATGGAACAGGGTTGGGACAGAGCTTCTCTAGATGATACATCGGCAAAAAACTTAACCTTTACGACAGCAATGCCTATCGTGACAGATGGAAAAATTAATGGCATTTTAACGGGTACCATTACAGAGGATAGCATAAGTGATATTTTTGCTACTAATAATTTGAAAACGGATTATTATTTAGTTGATAGCAACCAAACGATTATTTACACCAATAATCACAGTATGGTAGATTTAAGTAATCTAAACGATATCTTCGATATGTCCTATGACAATTTAAAGTATTATAAAAATAAGTTTCCAACGGCCATTGAGACCCGATATGAGAAGGAATACACCCTTTATATTACCAATCTGGATAAGATGGGTTGGCAATTGATTTATGTTGTCAATCAAGAAAATGGTCAAGCCACTACCAAAATAATTGTTATTAATGTGATGTTGTTTATTATGATTCTTGGATTTGTCTATTATGCAGTGCGGTATGCCCATAAAAATCAAGATGATTTGCGAACCATCATTAAAGACTCGAAGCATGATAGCATGACGGAGTTGCTCAATCACAAAAACATCATAGAAACACTCAAAAAATACATGAGGAACCGACGTGTTAAAAGAATTGCTGTTATGATGCTGGATTTAGATGATTTTAAAAAGATCAATGATACCTTTGGACATGGCGTAGGTGACGATGTTATCAAATTATGTTCAGAAGTGATTAGAGTAAATCTCAATGGTAAGAATTCTGTTTGTGGACGTTATGGTGGAGAAGAATTCATGGTGGTCGCAATGGGAATAGAGGAACAGGATGCCTTTGAATTAGCTGATC
>CAZJIO010000026.1:15865-18052 GCA_964546035.1 uncultured Eubacteriales bacterium
TTATGGAAACAATGGGACTTGATGTGACCATAAGTATTGGATTAATCCATGTTATCAGGCCATTTGCCATGAACGCGGAAGCTCTGATCAATGAAGCGGATAAAAATCTTTATAAAGCTAAGAATTCTGGGAAGAATAAAGTAGAGTATCACTCATAAAAGCCCGAAAAGTTCAGGGCATAGAAAATACTTTCGTTTTTTCAATAATTTAGTTTGACTCTGAGCGGAATAAGTGTTATTATAAGTTGATACTAATTTTAATCTATTTTTTGGAGGATTTTTTAATGAAAACAGGTACAGTTAAATGGTTTAAGAACGACAAAGGTTTTGGTTTTATTTCCGTAGAAGGCGGCGAAGATGTATTCGTACATTTCTCAGCAATCCAAGGAGACGGCTTCAAAACACTTGAAGAAGGTCAAAGAGTTGAATTCGAAGTTGGTCAAGGCGCTAAAGGCCCACAAGCAATTAACGTAGTTAGACTTTAGTTTTTATTTTTAGCTTATTGTGATGTAATGAATCGTAGGATTTATTATTACATTTGTTATTATAAAAGTTATTTTTTGAAACGCTATTGCAGGTCAACAAACTAAGCAAGAGATTATGTCTCTTGCTTTTTTATGCGCTCAGAAAACAATTGCAGACAGCATTTGAAAATGATATGATAAGAAAAAGTTTAGAGAGCATGAGGTTATAGACAAATAATGAGACCTAGAATTCAAGACAAGCAATCACTGACCCTATTTGGAAAAATTGGATATGGTATGGGTAATTTTAGTTATGGCATCGTTTCTCAGATGATCGGGTTTTATATTGTTTTTTATGCCACAAGTGTTCTTGGTATATCTGGTGGCTTAGTGGGATTAGCGGTAAGTATTAGTGTCATCTGGGATGCCGTTACAGATCCGATTATGGGATATATATCAGATATCACGAAGAGCAAAAGGTTTGGAAGAAGACATGGGTATATACTTTTTGGCGTTATTGCAATGGCCATAACAACCCTCTTTCTTTATAGCATTAATCCAAGCTGGTCAAATACAACTAAGTTCAACCTACTGCTCATTTTGCTCCTTCTATCCAAAACCTTTACGACGATCTACATCACACCACTTTCTGCTTTGGCTGCAGAGCTGTCTGATAATTATGAAGAAAAGACTTCCATTCAGAGTATTAAGATTGTGTTTTTCTTATCAGGAATCATCAGTACAACTGGGATGGGACTGGCTGTATTTTTTAATCCTACAAAGACGTATCCTAATGGCCAACTAAATCCACAAGCCTATCAAAATATGGGCATTGCCGTTGCAATTTTGGCTCTAGCCTTTGGGTTGGTTTCCTTTTTCTCCACATTTAAATACATACCTAACCTACCAAAACCAATAAACAGTGACGGACATTCCCTTCGATCCATTTTTCGCAGCATGTTAGAGACGCTAAAAAATAGTAATTACAGATTGATCCTTATCGGATATTTATTTACCAATATAGCGCCAGCGATATTTAGTACTATTGGGCTCCATGTCTATACATATACCTTCCAATTATCTAATAAAGAAATATCGCTCCTTTTTGGCATTCAATTTGCTGTATGCATTATCACCCAGCCGATTTGGCTGATGATCGCAAGGCGGATTGATAAAAAACCAACGGTTATGTTGGGCTTGATCATCAGTATGTTCGGGAGTCTTTTGTTTGCGTTCTTGGCTATATTTCACACCGTATTTACGGGTAATGTATACGCGATGATTCCGTTCACAATACTGTCCGGGTTGGGGTTAGCAGCCTTATTTTCACTTCCGCCCTCTATGATTGCAGATACCGTAGATGTGGAGGAATTAAATACTGGAGAAAGAAAAGAAGGTACTTATTTTGGCCTCGTTACCCTAGCCAATAAATTATCTCAGGCCGTTGCAATATTTATGTTAGGAAACTTGTTAGACTTGGTTAATTTTAATACGGAGGCAGTCATTCAACCAAAAAGTACCGTAACAATCCTGGGTTTAACCATTGCTATTGGTAGCTTTCTAGGATTTCTAATTGCACTGTATTTCTATTCTAAATACACTTTAAATGCGAAAAAAGTTTCTGAAATACATTCCCAGATTCAGGCTAAGAAAAGTGCTATCGCAAAATAAAGTACAAATCTTGCTTTTGACAATGTAATCATATACTATTAAGGATATCAATT
>CAZJIO010000026.1:18066-34636 GCA_964546035.1 uncultured Eubacteriales bacterium
ATCAATGAGAACACTATTCACCTTCGCTGCATTAGGCGGCTATTTATTACTAAGTCTAGTTTTAGGAATTAAGTATAAGCTACTGGGAAAAATGGGAAAGTTAGAAGAACAAGATATTTATCTGCACAAAGTTGTAAAAAATTGGGCTACGACTATGGTGAAGAGCACTGGTAGTAAAGTGGAAGTGGTAGGTATGGAGAATATTCCAGAAAAGAACGTACTCTATGTCAGCAACCATCAAAGCTATGGCGATATTCCGGTGATCTTAGGCTACCTTCCAAAAGCGAAAGGAATGGTCGCGAAAATCGAAATGTCAAAGGCGCCTATAATGAGTAAATGGATGCGTCATATGGGATGCATTTTCTTAGACAGATCCAGCATGAGACAATCCATGCAAATGATTTTGCTCGGCATAGAAATGCTAAAATCAGGAAAAACTTTAGTCATCTTCCCCGAAGGTACCCGTAGTAAGAGCAATCAATTAGGTGAGTTTAAAAAAGGAAGTCTACAACTTGCAGTAAAAAGTGGCGTTCCCGTCATACCAGTCACCATGGACGGCACCTATAAAATGTATGAAGAAACGGGGAAAGCACGCCCAACCACCATCCATGTAACCGTGCATCCTCCAATCTACATGGAAAACCTCACCCCTGAAGAAAAGAAAAACCTGGCCGAAATGGTAAAAAACATCATCCAAGCCCCCCTCCTAAAAAACCACTCCTAAGACCAAAGTCCCGGAATCTTGGGGACGGAGAAAGTGACAACTTGATTTTGCGCATTAAGAAAAGACAAATTCTATCTATAAAATAACAAAATTTTGAAAGGTCGTACCTATGGAAGCTATTTCAAAACGTAGAAGCATCAGAAAATATCAAACCAAAGATGTAAGCGAAGCTGTCATTCATGAAATTTTAACAGCAGCCATGTGCGCACCATCCGCACACAATCAAAAACCATGGCATTTTATCGTCATTAAAGACAGAGAGAAACTGAATGCCATTATGAAAGTGCATCCTTACTCTAAAATGCTAAAAGAAGCACCTGTTGCCATATTGGTCTGTGCGAATATGGATAACCTCATGGCGGCTAATTTTGGGTGCAAGATTGTGCTGCAGCCACTGAGAATATGCTTATAGAAATCGTGAACCAAGGGCTTGGTGGCGTGTGGATGGGTGTCCATCCTGAAATAAGACTGATCGATCCTGTAAGACAGCTATTTAATCTTCCAGAAAATATGCAACCTTTTTCTCTTGTAGGATTAGGATTTGCAGATGAAGAAAAAGCAGCTCGCGACAGATATGATGCTGAAAGAGTGCATTTTGATACGTGGTAATGAGTTAAAATTAAACCCATACAGTAATCCCGAAAAATAATTTCAAAATGTATGCTAGTAGCATACCAAAAGAGACTCAATCTTTGGTATGCTATTATTATTTCAAGGGGAGGTATAGAAAATGGGGAGAATAGCAAGATCATGTTTTACAGCAAATTACCACCATGTCATGACACAGGGTATAGGTAAAAGTTTTATTTTTAAGGAAGAGGTCAACAAGGTTAAAATGATGAATATCATGAGTGAGACTGTTGAAAAGGAGGCGGTTAAAATCGTAGCCTATTGCATCATGGATAACCATCTGCATTTGTTGTTGAACACACCTGACGTCTTTAGTATGTCACATTTCATGAAAGTCGTTAATATTCGATATGCCAGGTATTATAATAAGATGCATAATCGAGTGGGCTATGTTTTTAGGGATCGCTATAAAAGTCAGCCCATCGAAAATGAGAATTATTTACTTCGGTGCATAAGGTATATTCATAACAATCCTTTGAAGGCAGGTATGACCGAGGAGTTGACGGCATACAAATGGTCGAGTTATGGGGAAATACTCTCGAACAATCCAAGTCTAGTAGATATGACTCAAATTTATGATCTTTTTGCTATGGATTCTAAAAGAGACTTGTACGCATTTTGTGAGTTTCATAATAAAGCATATCTGGATGATGGCTTTATATTTCTTGAGGATGATGAGGTGGTGTCTCAAGACTTAGATGATGGGGAGAAGTTGAATTTTCTGTTTCAAAAGGAACAGGGTTTATCGGATTTACAGGGGAATAGTCAGCAGTTATCAGAGTATGTGATCTACCTACGCGATGAATTAAAAATGTCCCAAAGGCAAATTTCAGAATGGATTGGTATCGGTAGAGAAACCTTGAGAAAGCTGATGTTGTCAATTTCTCCGTCCCCATGACAATTTCTCCGTCCCCATGACAACCTTGACATTGGGCGGTGGGGTGTTTATAATGTAAGGATATGTGGTTAATTGAATAGTTTCTGAACTCAAGGGGATGCCTGAGAGCTGGGAAGAGTGATTATATCTATTTTCATAGACGGATTGATGAAGCTCTTTTGTGCTGTTTGCATAGAAGAGCTTTTATTTTGAAAAATAAAAAAGTGTTGGATGGGGTGATATTTATGAGAATTGAGCAAGATCAATTAGGACAAATCGAGTTACCGATTACGACCTATTATGGTATTCATACCAAAAGGGCTTTGGATAATTTCACAGTGACGGATCGATGTGTGGATGAGGGGTTGATTCTTTCGGTTATTGAAGTGAAAAAGGCAGCAGCTCAAGCGAATATGAAAGTGGATTTATTAGACAGAGAAATTGGAGAGGCCATTGTTGCCACTTGTGATGAATTGTTGGATGAAAAGAAGGATTCGTTTTTGTGGCAGTATCTGTATACGGATGCCCTTCAAGGCGGTGCCGGTACTTCGACAAATATGAATGTGAATGAGGTTTTAGCTAATGGTGCGATTCATAAAATGGGTGGTCAGCTGGGGGATTATACCAAGGTGCATCCAATTAATCATGTGAATCTCTCCCAATCTACCAATGATGTTTACCCAACGGCCCTTCGGATTTCTGCCATTCGTCAAACAAGATTGCTCAGCGAAGCCTTGGCAAAGTTGCAAGAGAGCCTTCAAATGAAAGAAACCAGCTTTAGCAGCATTTTAAAATTAGGACGAACCCAGTTGATGGATGCCCTTCCAATTACAGTTGGGCAAGAGTTTGGCGCGTGGGCACGAGCTATTTCAAGGGATCGTTGGCGGATTTACAAGGTAGAAGAAAGACTTCGTGAAATCAATATGGGGGGCACTGCAGTCGGTACTGGTATGAATGCACCACTGGAATATACCTATACCGTTACGAGCCAACTCCAACAAAATACGGGACTTGGGTTGTGCAGAAGCGATTATCTCATGGATACCACCCAAAATCTGGATGTCTTTGTTGAAGTTTCAGGACTTCTTAAGGCGTTGGCTGTCAACTTAATCAAGATTTCAGGGGATCTTAGACTCCTTGGATCCGGGCCAACAGGAGGCTTAGGAGAGTTAAGGCTGCCTCAAATGCAAGCGGGTTCCTCTATTATGCCTGGCAAAGTGAATCCGGTTATTTGCGAGATGATTACTCAAGTCGGCTTGAAGGTGATTGGAAATGACAGCTGTATCACCCAAGCAGCCATGCTGGGGCAGCTTGAACTCAATGCATTTACACCTTTGGTAGCTGAGGCACTATTGGAATCCTTTAGGATATTATACAATGGGGTTAATTTATTTAGAGAAAAATGCATTGAAGGCATTGAAGTCGATGAACAGCGATGTAGGAGTCAAATCGAATATTCTACAGCATTAGCCACTGCCCTCATTCACCACATCGGTTATGACCTGGGGAGCGAAATTGCGAAGAAGGCTCTCCTTGAGCATAAGACGGTTAAGCAAGTTGTATTAGAAGCGGCCATAATGACTGAAGCAGAAATCGATAAAATATTAAATGTTTATCAAGTAACAGCACCTGGTATACCGGGGAAGGAGTAAAGGCATGAGCTTAAATAACACACCCCGTTCAAATCGGGTACATATTGCTTTTTTTGGCCGTAGAAATGCAGGCAAATCCAGCATTATTAACGCGGTTACTGGACAGGATTTAGCATTGGTATCAGATGTACTAGGCACAACAACGGATCCTGTCTATAAATCTATGGAACTGTTGCCCCTTGGAGCTGTTGTTATGATTGATACTGCAGGGCTTGACGATGTAGGTGAACTTGGGGATTTAAGGGTGCAAAAAACTCGGGAAGTCATGAAAAAAACAGACATCGCTATTGTTGTGATCGATGCGAACGCCCAAGACACATCCTTAGAACAAATTTGGATTCAAGAACTCAAGGAAAAAAAGATTCCCATTTTAGGCGCATTAAATAAGATCGATTTGTGTGAAAATATTAACGGTATAGCCGACAAACTGGCTGACCTCTTGCAGATTCCACTGATTCCGGTTTCAGCGCTCACTCAAAAAGGTATTCACAGACTTAAGGAAAAAATGGCATTATTGGTACCAGAGGAACAAGATAAATTCTGTATCGTTGGCGATTTGATAAAACCTGGGGACTTAGTGGTGCTTGTCACACCCATTGATAAAGCGGCTCCTAAAGGTCGTTTGATACTGCCGCAACAACAAACCATCCGAGATATTTTAGAAAGCGATGCCATAGCTGTTGTTACGAAAGAGCATGAACTCAGAGAAACCTTAAGTAAGTTTAAAGAAAAACCTAAATTGGTCATTACCGATTCACAAGTTTTTTTGAAGGTGGCAGCAGATACGCCTACAGATGTGATGATGACTTCTTTTTCTATTTTATTTGCCCGCTATAAAGGGGATTTGGAGCAAATGGTTGAAGGTGTAAAAGCCATTGATCAGCTTCAAGATGGCGATAAGATTCTCATCTGTGAAGCCTGTACCCATCATAAACAGTCCGATGATATTGGCACGGTCAAGATTCCGAGATGGATACGCCAAAAAACAGGGAAAAATATTCAGTTTGATCATGCATCAGGTCAGGATTTCTCGGAAAATTTAGAAGGGTATAAACTCATCATCCACTGCGGAGGCTGCATGCTCAATGCCCAAGCCATGAAAGGCAGAATGAGTGAGGCAAAAGGCCAAGAGGTAAAAATTACCAACTATGGGGTTGTCATTGCCTATGTACAAGGGATTTTAGATCGAGCATTAGAGCCGTTTCCAATGGCGAAATTGATTTTTAATAAAAAGTAAGGCAAGGAGGAAACCATGGAAACTAGAATCGGAGTCGTCGGAATCGTCGTTGAAAGTCTCGGCGAGACCTTGAAAATAAATGAAGTACTACACGAACATTCAGATATTATAGTGGGAAGAATGGGCTTGCCTTATAAACAAAAAGGGATTAGCGTGATTTCACTCATTGTTGATGGCAACACAGATGATATTGGAAGTCTTACCGGCCAGCTAGGAAATATCCCTGGCGTAAATGTTAAGAGTGCCTTATCTAAGAAGACCTATTAATGACCTTAAAATTTGGAGGAATATAGAAATGAACAATTTTATCGATGATCAAAAAATATCGGATTTATTAGAAGCAGCTCAAAAAGCAACCCCGGAAGAAATTGATAGCATCATTAAAAAAGCAGCGGACTGCAACGGGTTATCCACTTACGAAGTTGCTGCGTTACTCAATGTAGAAGACGAAACTACACTTGAAGCCATCTACAAAACTGCGGGTCTCATAAAAGAACGCATATATGGCAATCGTATTGTTATGTTTGCACCCCTGTATGTTTCTAATTATTGCATCAATGGCTGTACCTATTGTGGCTACAAATGCAGCAATCAATTTACACGAAAAAAGCTTACGGACGAAGAAATTGCCCGTGAAGCAAGAACCATTCAAGATATGGGTCATAAAAGAATCGTCCTTGAAGCAGGTGAAGACGACAAAAACTGTTCTATTGAATACATTCTAAATGCCATGAAAGTGGTTTATGAAACTGTTACAGAAAAAGGTGTCATTCGAAGAATTAATGTGAATATTGCTGCAACGACTGTGGAAAACTACGGGAAATTAAAAGAAGCTGGTATTGGGACTTATATTCTCTTTCAAGAGACTTATCATAAAGCAACCTATGAAAAAATGCACATTCATGGACCAAAGTCTAACTTTGTCTACCACCTAACAGCGATGGACCGTGCTATGGAAGGCGGTATTGATGATGTAGGTGTCGGTGCTTTATTTGGCCTCTATGATTACAAATTTGAAGTCATGGGTATGATGTTCCACAAAGAGCATTTAGAAGAAGTGTTCGGCGTTGGACCACATACCATGTCCGTTCCAAGACTTAAAAAAGCCAATGATGTGGACGAAAAGGATTACCCATACTTGGTGGATGACAAGCAATTTAAGAAAATCGTAGGCATCATTCGCCTAGCTGTACCTTATACAGGCATCATTTTATCCACCAGAGAGGAACCTGCTTTTAGAGAAGAAGTCATAGAAGTTGGTGTGTCTCAAATCAGTTCAGGTTCTAAAACCGATGTGGGAGGCTACAATGATACGGAAGGTCTTGGGGAGCAATTTGAACTCGGAGATCACCGTCCATCAGGTGAGGTCATCAAAAGTCTATGTGACCAAGGTTACTTACCAAGTTTTTGTACAGCCTGTTACCGTTCTGGAAGAACTGGCGACCGCTTTATGCAAGTGGCTAAGAATGGACAAATCCACAATTTATGCTTGCCTAATGCCCTAATGACCTTTAAAGAATATCTGGAAGATTATGCAGATGACGAGATGAAGGTCCTTGGTGAAGGCGTTATCGAAAAGCATATCCAAGATATCGAAAATGAAAAAGTAAAGCAATTAACAAAGGAAAGACTAGAAAGTATAAAAAAAGGCCAAAGAGACTTGTTCTTATAAAATGATGGCTACTAGACTTTTCGCGCTTTTTCCTGTAAAATAGAGATAATTGATACTCAATATGCAAGTCGTTCAGTTCGAAGGAGAAAATATGATTGAATTAGGAAGAATACAAAAGCTGCAGGTCATTAAGTTTGCAATTCAAGGGGCGTATTTGAACACCCCAAAAAATAAAGAACAAGACAATGTGCTTTTGCCCAAAAAGCAAGTGCCAGAGGGAACCGCTATTGGAGATGAGATAGAAGTATTTATATATCGAGACTCTAGCGATCGCATCATCTCAACCACAAATACCCCAAAGATTCTAATGGGAGAAATTAAAGTCCTTAGAGTTGTAGAAGTATCCGAAATCGGTGCCTTCTTAAATTGGGGATTAGAGAAAGATTTATTTATGCCGTTTAAAGAACAAATCATCAGGGTTCAAAAGAATCAAGAATGCCTTGTAGCCCTTTATATTGATAAAAGTGATCGAATTTGTGCTACCATGGACATCTATAAATATTTAGATAGTGAAACACCTTACAAAGTGGATGATCGCGTTAAAGGGATGATTTACAGCATTAACAAAGACATGGGTGCTTTCGTTGCAGTAGATAAGAAATACCAAGGTCTAATTCCTCTTCAAGAGCTTTTCAGTGATCATAAATATGGTGATGAAATAGAAGCCAGAGTCACGAAAGTAAGAGAAGATGGCAAGCTTGACCTGAGTCTGCGTGAAAAAAATTATATGCAAATGGACAAAGATGCAGACGCTATTTATGAAAGATTAGTAAGAGCCGGTGGTTTCTTACCTTACGATGATAAAACCATGCCAAGCAAGATTAAGGCAGAGTTTAATATGAGTAAAAATGCATTTAAAACAGCAACGGGTCGTTTGCTCAAGGCGCGAAAGATTTGCTTTGTGAAGGATGGCATTCAAAAGTTACAATAATTTCAGGCATAAAAAGGAAGCCCTTAAAGCTTCCTTTTAAAAATTTTAGGGGTTATGGAGGTCTAGGAAATCTATATGAAAAATATTCTGCTCATCGCAACAGGTGGCACCATTGCATCAAGCGTTTCTGAACACGGTCTCATGCCTGCTTTTAATGCGGATCAACTGCTTGCTTACCTCCCTGAAATAGAAAAACTATGTCACATTACAGGCATTTCCATTATGAATATTGACAGCACCAACATGTTGCCGAGTTTGATGACCCATATCGCCAAAGTCGTTTATCAAAGTTACGATTTATACGATGGTTTTGTCATCACCCATGGGACTGATACCATGGCATATACCGCATCAGCGCTTACATATATGCTGCAAAACCTCAGAAAACCCATCGTTGTTATGGGTTCACAAATGACCATTGATTATGAATACACCGATGCTAAGCAAAATATATCCGATGCCATCCGCTTTGCCTTAGAGGATATCGGGGGCGTCTTTGTCGCTTTTGACGGTAAAATCATGTTAGGTACGAGAATCATTAAACTAAAAACAAAAAGTATGGATGCTTTTAGTAGCGTAAATTTTCCAATTGTAGCCACAGTTAAGTTTGGGAAAATTACCTATAATCAACTGTTGAAGCAGGAAGCCTATAGCTCTATTTTTAAGCTTAGTGAAGGCGCTATGCTACAATTTAAACCTCAGCTTTGTGAGGAGGTGTTTGTAATCGAAATGTTTCCAGGCATTAAACCTGAAATGTTTGATTATTTAATAGTACACTATAAAGGACTTGTCATTGAAAGCTTTGGCATTGGGGGTATTCCAAGTGCCCAGGATCATAATATCGTGCAGAAAATTAAAGAAGTTGCAGCGGCAGGGGTTGTGGTTGTCATCACAACACAATGCTTAGAAGAGGGGATTGATCTGGATATTTATCAGGTTGGAAAAGAGCTTGCGAAAGAACAAGTGATCTATGGTGGGGACATGAACACAGAGGCGATTACCATGAAACTCATGTGGGCTTTAAGTCATATAGAGGACATAAAAGAGATCAAGACTTTCATTGAAAGTCCTATATTCGGAGACCGAGAACAAGGACTTATCCTATGAAGAGGATGCTTAACAATAAAAAATGGCATTTCATTGTGCTAGTGTTAATTGTATTTGGAACCTATTTGTCAGCCTGTAATAAAATAACCATGTGGAATCAATCAACAACAGAAAACCAAATAATAACAGATAACCAAACAACAACAGAAGCGCCACTTCAAACAGAGGCATCGCATCAATCGTTTCTAACTGTGCATTTTTTGAAAGTTGGAAAAGCAGATGCCATCTTCATTCAAGAGGCGAGTGGTGCGAATATGCTCATTGACTCGGGAGACGATTTAGACGCACAATACATTTATTCCTATCTTGTTAAATACGGCGTTGAAACCATCGATTATCTTATTTTGACACACCCCCACAATGATCACATCGGTGCAGTCGATATGGTGATTCATAATTTTAATGTGAAAAGGGTGGTTGTTGCCTCAACAGAAAACCTAGAGTTCTATCTCGATGCCTATAATGCCATTGTAGAAAAAGAGGTTGAAATCATAACAGCAGATACAAATGAAAGTTATACACTTGGAAATGCAACCTTTAAATTTCTTGGCCCTCTTGATCTAGAGGAAAATAATCTCAACAACCTATCAGTGGTCACGCAACTGACCTATGGTGCTTCAACTTTTTTATTCACAGGGGATATAGAGGAAAAAGCAGAAGACCTTCTCGTTGAAACCTATGGTGCGGCCTTGAAATCTGATGTGCTAAAGGTGCCCCATCATGGTAGCAAAACCTCTACCAAAAAGGCATTTTTAGAAGCTGTTCAGCCAGACTATGCCATTATCAGCGCAGGAAAGAATGAAGACAAAGATCATCCGAATAAGAAAACCCTCAACAGACTAGAAGATTACAAAATCATCACGTATAATACCAACCCAGATGGTACAATCATCGTCCAAACAGACGGCACCACCATGAGCGTTGCCCCTGCCATGACTAAAATCCCGTTACTCGAACCCCCCATTCCAGATGAGAATAAAGTGTTGGAATTCTTCACGAAGGTTGGAGAGGACAATTATTCAGTAGAATGAACGGAAAATGGGCATAATACTCCAATATCATGATTATAGCGTCAAAAGAACAACTATATGCTTTTGACGCCATAATCATAACATGACTGGAGGATACCAATAAAATGAAGAACATTTCCTACTGGATCAATTCAACAGAAAAAACAAATTTTGCCCCTCTAAAAGAAGCCACAAAGGTTGATGTGGCAATTGTTGGCGGGGGTATAACAGGAGTCACCACGGCCCTCCTCCTACAGGAGGCAGGAAAAGAGGTGGCTTTATTTGAGGCAAAAGAAATAGCCTATGGGGCAACAGGGTATACCACGGCCAAGGTCACGTCCCAACATGGTCCTATTTATCAGGATTTAATAAAGGGTTATGGTGAAAAAGCTGCACAGCAATATGCAGATGCCAACCAGTCTGCCATCCAAGAGATTAAAAGGATCATCAGCACCTATGCTATAGAATGTGACTATGAAGAAGTCAACAGCTACGTGTATGCTGCCACCCAAGAGGGTGTTCAGATGTTAGAGAAAGAACGCCAAGCAGTCCAACGACTAGATTTACCAGCAACCTTCCTTGATCAAATTGAAGTGCCTTTCGATGCACTAGGGGCTATTTCTTTTTCCAAGCAAGGCATGTTTCATCCTAGAAAATTTGTTTTGGGAATGGTCAAAGTACTCCAGGAAAAAAAGGTACCCATCTACGAGAATACCCGTATTCATGAAATAGAAGGTGAAGGTCCATATAAGCTAACGACTACTGAAGGGCAAAGTATCGAGGCCAACACCTTAATCATAACAACCAAATACCCTATTTTAAATAAAAAGGGTTTGTATTTTGCTAAACTACATGTTGAGCGATCTTATATCATTGGCGTCAGCTCTCCTAAAATAGCTTTAGAGGGATATTATATCAATGTCGAAGAAAAGGTGAGATCCATAAGACCAGTCCATTCAGGAAACAGTCGGCTTACCCTCATAGGAGGTGCTCATCATGAAACAGGAGAATCTCAGGATACCGAAAAGCACTATGAAGAGCTGATTGAGTTTGCAAAAAAAATGGACCCATCTGTTGAAATCAAGTACAAATGGTCTACTCAAGATTGTATGACACTGGATCATATCCCTTATATTGGTCAGTTAAGCGAGGACTTGAAAAACAGTTATGTGGCCACAGGCTTTTCCAAATGGGGCATGACACATAGTGCAGTCGCAGCTATGATCATTTCAAAGGAGATCTTGGGCAAGAAGAATCCATGGAAAGAGATTTATGATCCTAAAAGATCCATGAGTCTACAAGCTACTAAAGAGCTCGTGGTTCATAATGTGGAGGTCGTAGGAGATCTCGTCAAGACTATTTTGCCAGTTAGATCAGGTGAAACCAGTGACCTGAAAAGTGGAGAGGGGACAATAATAGAACAAGATGGCCAAGTGCTAGGGGTCTACAAAGATGAGGAGGGGAAAGTGCATAAGGTCATTCCTTTTTGTCGACATCTGGGTTGTCGTTTATCTTTTAATACCGCTGAAAAATCATGGGATTGTCCCTGTCATGGATCCCGTTACACCTATACAGGAGAAGTCATTGAAGCGCCAGCCGTTGAACCCCTCGAAAGGGTGGAATAAAAAAAAGTTGTTCCCCAAGATAATATAAGGGAACAACTTTTTTTATGAACTGAATACTAAATATTTCTGATCAAAGCCTTGAGCTGATCTCTCAAAGCCATGGCTTCATAGGGATCCATTTTAATGGCACAAATAATCTTCTCAGGAATCGTTAGGGCTTTCTCGTATAAGGCCTCACCTTCTTGAGTTAAACTGACAATCACACTTCTTTCATCGGACTGATCTCTTGTCTTAACAATGAGCTTCATCTGCTCTAATTTTTTCAAGAGGGGTGTTAAAGTGCCTGAATCTAAATACAAGGTATTGCCCAAGGCTTTAACTGTGGCGGTCTTTTCTTCCCACAAAACCAGGAGTGTAATATACTGGGTGTAGGTCAGAGAGAGTTCCTTCAAAAAGGGTTGATAGAGTGCGATGATCTTTCTTGAGGCTGCATAAACGGGAAAACAAAGCTGATTTTCTAACTTTAAAAGATCTGGGTTACTCATCTATAACTACTCCTTTAATACTTTTTCAATATCCTTTGAGAGCTTATTGGGTGCCTTAGTAGAAGCAAAGCGATCAACGACATTACCTTCCTTGTCTACAAGGAATTTAGTAAAGTTCCATTTAACGCTATCACCTAAAAAGCCACCGGTTTCTTTTCGGAGGTATTGATATAATGGGTGAGCATTTTCACCATTGACGTCTATTTTTGAAAACATAGGAAAAGTTACATCATAATTCAATGAACAGAAACTCATGATTTCAGCGTTGTTACCTGGATCTTGTGAAGCGAATTGGTTGCAAGGGAAGCCAAGTATTTCTAAGCCTTCTTCTTTGTATGTTTTATAAAGGGCTTCTAGTTCCTTGAATTGGGGTGTAAAACCACATTTGCTTGCGGTGTTGACTATCAATAAAGCCTTGCCTTTATAGTCTGCCAAAGAAACTTCATTACCTGCTATATCTTGTACTTTGAATTCATAAACACTCATTGAAATCGCTCCTTTAATTTTAACAGTTTTGTAAAATTTAATTGTATGCAATTAAAATACCATGAAGCACGGTTTTTGTCAATGATTATTTAGAGGATCTTTTCTAAACTCCTCAGTTTTGATTCCATATAGTACTTGTTGAGCTTTCTTAAATTAGTGGCCCATAGATAAATAAGGAAGGGAACTAAAATGAAAAATAAATGGGGCTGATTGGATAAAACGATAAAATTATAGGAGCCATGGAGGATAATGGGCACGTATAAAGACTTTCTGAGATTTTTTTTACAGGACCGAGCATCTGGCGCGAATTTTGCAAGTGAAAAGTAATAACCCATGGTAATGGCAAAAAGCATATGGGCAGGTACAGAGAGCAAGGCGCGATAGATCCAAAGATATTCTATATGACGATAGCTAAAGACCACATACATAATATTTTCAAGAGTTGCAAAGCCCAGAGACGTCATGACCGCATAGACAATACCGTCTAGCTTTTCATTAAAAGCCACATGGAGATAGCCGATTTTTAACACCACGATTCTTTTAAACAATTCTTCTGTAAAACCAGCAATAATAAATGAAGTGAAAGCGATCGAGAGTAAACCAGAGAAGAAGTTGAGCTCCGCTAAAAGCATCTCTACAAAAAGCACAGGTATGGAGATAAGAATCCCAAACACAAATAATTTAACAATGAGATGAATGGGTTCTCTGTCATATCTGTCATAAAAGTAAATCATTAAAGCCAAGGCCAAACCGGGTGTTATTGCGGTGACCCACAGGTCAATAGTCATTAAAAAACCTCCATCCTTTAAAATAAGAGCGAATGTCTCCATTCACTCTTATGATAGTATGCTTCTGATCTAGACGATTGAAAAACTAGACGATTGAAAAACTAGACGATTGAAAAACTAAAGACAGTTTTATGCTTATAGGTTTCGTTAGGTTTTAGTGTCAATGTAGGTACAAGATCAAAGTTAGCATTATCAGGATAATACTGAGTTTCTAGGCAAATGGCACCTCTTTTTTGTAAGGTAATGTCATCAAAAGCTTTACGATCAGAGGTTAAATAATTACCTGAATAACACACCAAGCAAGTTTCATCTGTAGACACGGTCATTTTTCGGCCGCTGCCTTCATGAATTAAAGTCGCTTGAGGATTTGACTTATCATTTAAAATAAAGGGATGATCGTAACCACCTGCATTGTGTAGTTGCTCAAAGTCAGCATCAATGTCTTGACTCACTCTTTTAGCCAATCTAAAATCAAAAGGGGTGCCATCAACAGAACCAATGCCAACAGGAATGGCATCCTTCCCAATTTCAACATAACGATCCGCATCAATTTGGAGCAAGTGATCCAAAACACTAGAGGATAAATCACCAGATAAATTAAAATAGCTGTGATTGGTCAAGGTCAGCAAAGTTTCTTCATCTGTCGTAGAAACATATTGAATGCTGAGTTGATTATCATTGTTCCATTTATAAGTCACATAGGTATCCAAATTTCCTGGAAAACCTTCTTCTAGGTGACTGCTTAAGTAGTTAAGGGAAAGGGAAGCGGACTCCGTATCTGTGATTTCTGTTGCACTCCAAATCACTTTATCGAGAGCTTTGATACCACCATGTAAGCAATTGTTGCCGTCATTTTTAGCGAGTTCATAGGTTTGCTCACCAATACTAAAAGTGGCATTTGAAATTCTTCCTGCAAAACGGCCGGTGATGCAGCCAAAATAAGGAGAATGTTCCTCGTAATCTAGAATATTATGATGTCCAAGTACGACATTTTCTATGACACCCAATTTGTTAGGAACATTGATTTCAGTAATGATGCCTCCGTAATTTAGGATGCCTACGCTATTGCCGTGATCATTGGTTAAAAGATATTGTTTAACTTCTTCTCCCGCCTTCGTTTGACCAAAAAAACTAGATTGTATTTTCATGTCTTTATTACTCCTTTTTATAAAAAATGTTCGAATCCCTTCATTATACACTAAAAATAATGACCAAACAATAACAGGTTCGTTATGTTGGTACTTGGATATAGGATTAGCCTTGAAAAAACAGAACAGATGGTGTAAGATACAACTAAAACATAAAAGTGGCCTTACAACCATAGAATAGAGGAGAAAATAATGGATCAAAATATTTTAGCTCAAGTTGAAAATGTAGAAATTACAAAACAAGAAATGATTAATATCATCAGAAATTTACCTCAAGAACAAGCCATGGAAGTCTCAACAGAAGAAGGTAGAAAAAGATTATTAGAAGAAATGGTGGCTGGGGAACTTTTATATCTAGATGCTGTTGAGCATCAATTCGAGGAAGAAGAGGCTTTTCAAAAAAACCTAGAAGACGCTAAACGTGGCTTACTTCAACGTTATGCCATTCAAAGATTGTTACAAGACATCGTATCCACAGATGATGAAATGAAAGCCTATTACACAAGAAATAAAAGTAGATTTTTAAGTGCTGAACAAGTCCGTGCACGTCACATTCTTGTAGCAGCTGAAGAAGAAGCAACTAAAATTAAATGCGAAATTGAAGAGGGTCTGGATTTCTCAGAAGCGGCAAAGCAATATTCAACTTGTCCTTCAAAGGAACGCGGTGGTGACTTAGGTGTATTCACAAAAGGTAGAATGGTTCCAGAGTTTGAGAGCGTTGCCTTTGCACTAGAAATCGGGGAGTTAAGTGATTTGGTTAAAACTCAATTTGGCTACCATCTGATTATGGTGGACGAAAAACACTCAGCAACTGAAATGGGCTTAGAAGAAGTTGCAAGCCAACTGAATCAATTGGTTCTTCAAGAAAAGCAAGCAGATGTTTATGAAGCAAAATTAAAGGAACTTAAAGGTAAATACAAAGTTGAAATTAATTTAGAAGCTTTAAAATAATTAAATGGATCAGTCAAGATTGGAGCAATGAAATGGAAAAAAGAGAGATCTATGAACTGCTTTTACAGATCATTGGCGAAGATGAAATTTGTATGGATGAACCTATGAAGCTTCATACCTCCTTTAAAATAGGAGGACCAGCAGATTTTTTTGTTGTACCAAAGCAGGTGGAACACCTTAAGCAGGTTATTGGTTTGTGCAATAGGATTGAGCTACCCTACTATATCATGGGAAATGGCAGTAATTTACTGGTCACAGATAAAGGCTATAGAGGTCTGATCATTCAAATCAGTAAGAATTTGAGTCAGATCAACGTGGATGGCAATGTGGTTTATGCCGAAGCGGGCGTTTTGTTATCGAGGCTTTCCAAAACTATTTATGAGGAGAGTTTAGAAGGCTTTGAATTCGCATCCGGTATACCAGGAACTCTAGGTGGCGCCATTTATATGAATGCAGGTGCCTATGGTGGAGAAATGAAGGATGTTCTTAAGTCTGTAGAGGTTATGAATGGCGTAGGTGAAGTTTTTACCATTTATAAGGAAGATTTAGAACTGGGCTATCGAAGTAGCGTACTGCACTCAAAGGCATATATAGCCATTTCTGCTCAGCTTGAATTTGAAAAAGGGGATAAGACTTCCATAAAGAACCTCATGGATGACTTGGCTCTTAGGAGGAAAACCAAGCAACCCATAGAAATGCCGAGTGCTGGGAGTACTTTTAAGCGACCAGAAGGACATTTTGCGGGCAAGTTGATTATGGACTCGGGACTTAGGGGCTATTCCATTGGTGGCGCGCAAGTCTCTGAGAAACATTGTGGCTTTGTGGTGAACACTGGAGAAGCCAACTATGAAGATGTGATTGCATTGATGAATCATATTAGAGGCGTTGTAAGTGAAAAATATCAAGTGGATCTTGAACCTGAAGTAAGAATCCTAGGTGAATAAACAAGGGATTTGACAACGAAAGGATGAACACCATGCAATTTACAATTGTTACGGGTATGTCAGGTGCAGGTAAAAGTACAGTATTGAAGATTTTGGAAGATTTGGGTTTCTTTTGTGTGGATAATCTCCCGCCTGCACTGATCAAAAAGTTTGCGGAAATCTGTTTTAGTCCTGAGTCCGGTATTAATAAAGTGGCACTGGGTATTGATATACGCGGTGGTAATTTATTTGCTGAGCTTTTCAAAGAAATTGATGAGATTAATTATGGTGGTTATCAAGTTGACGTCATATACTTGGAAGCCA
>CAZJIO010000026.1:34674-37598 GCA_964546035.1 uncultured Eubacteriales bacterium
AGATATAAAGAAACGAGACGTAAGCATCCCTTGGTTGCCAATGGCAGAATTCAAGATGGTATTGCAGAGGAAAGAGAACTGCTGACAGAAGCAAAAAAACGTGCAAAATACATTATCGATACCAGTAACTTGCTCACAAGGGAATTAAAAGAGGAAATCACAAAAATCTTCACGGATGGGAAGTATGAAAATCTGATTATCACAGTTTTATCCTTTGGGTTTAAGTATGGGATTCCTTCTGACTCTGATTTGGTATTTGATGTAAGATTCATACCAAACCCCTTTTATATTCAAGATTTAAGGGCTAAAACGGGTATGGATACAGCAGTTAAAGATTATGTCATGGGCTGGGATGTGACCCGGGATTTCTTGGCGAAGCTTGAGGATATGGTGAGCTTTTTGTTGCCTAATTACATCAAGGAAGGTAAAAATCAACTGGTGATCAGCATTGGTTGCACCGGTGGCAAACATCGTTCTGTTGCCATGTCTAATGAGCTCTTCCTAAGTTTGAAACAAAAAGAATACAGTGTCAACTTGCATCATAGAGATATAACAAAGGATGCAGGCAGAGGTAAATAAGGATGAGGAGTATAAGCAAATGAAAACGGAGGAACACCAAATTGTATGTATTGGTGGAGGTACAGGCCTTTCAACGATGCTTCGAGGGCTTAAGGCCCATACAGAGCATCTCACAGCAATTGTTACAGTAGCAGATAATGGTGGTGGATCGGGTATATTAAGGCGAGAAATGAATATTTTGCCTCCTGGTGATATCCGTAACTGCATCTTGGCCTTAGCGGAAACAGAACCCCTCATGCAAAAGATTTTTGGCTATCGCTTTACAGAAGGTAGCCTTGAAGGGCAAAATTTTGGGAACTTATTTATTGCAGCCCTCAATGCAGTTTTGGGCAGCTTTGAGTTGGCAGTAGAGAAGGCCAATGAAGTACTAGCTGTTAAAGGCAGGGTGCTGCCAGTGACCACTGAAAATGTTCAATTATGTGCCTTATTTGATGATGGGACAAGAATGATTGGAGAAACTGAAATTGTTGAGGCTTGTAAGGTTTTAAGAAAGACGATACATAAGGTTTATCTCTCTCCGGAATATCCCAAGGGTTATGAAAAAGCCATTCATGCTTTAGAAGAAGCCGATACCATTGTGTTAGGTCCTGGAAGTTTGTACACGAGTATTATCCCTAATCTACTGGTAGAGGGCATTAGTGAAACCATTAGACGCTCTAATGCAAAAGTTATTTATGTGAGCAATATCATGACCCAGCCTGGTGAAACAGATCACTATACCCTTAAAAAGCATATAGATGTGATTGAGGAATATTTAGGCAAAGGTGTCATTCAATATATCATCGTTAATGATAAAGAAATTGACGAAGAAATTTTGTACATGTATGAACAAGATGGTGCCAATCAGGTGCTGATCGATCTCATTCCAGATGAAAAACTAAAAGTGATTCGTACCTCTTTAGCGAAGATCGATACAGAGGCCAAATATATCAGGCACGACTCGGATCAATTAGCGAAAGTGATTATTCAGTTAAGATAACTATCAACTAGACTATAGAATGGAAGTGACATGATGTCCTTTTCAACACGCGTGAAGGATGAATTATCTAGGCATATCGGAGAAAGTAGACATTGTAAAATAGCAGAAATAGCCGCAATTATCAATATGTGTGGTAAAATTAAGTTGGATAAAAATGGCGAAGTCAGTATCAAGGTTCAGACAGAAAATGCCGCAGTTGCAAGAAAATACTTTACAATCATCAAGAAAACCTTTAATATAAATGTTGAGGTTCTCATCAGAAGAAATAGTCAATTAAAGAAGAACCGAGTCTATTCCATGTTTATTACCAATAGCGAAATTGCTTTAAAGGTATTAAAAGCGACCAAGCTCATTGAGCTCCATGAAGGTGAAATGTGTGTGGTTCATAGGATTCATCCCCTCGTTATACAAAGTACTTGCTGTAAAAGGGCATATATCCGAGGCGCATTTCTAGCCAGTGGTTCCATGAGTGATCCTGAAAAAACCTATCATTTAGAGTTTGTCAACATTCATCTCGACCATAGTGCTCAACTCGTAGACCTCATTAATTCGTTTGAAATGGATGCTAAAATTGTTGAAAGAAAAAAATATCATGTGGTTTATTTAAAAGAAGGCACTCAGATTGTTGATCTTCTCAATATTATGGAAGCACATGTTGCGTTAATGGAGTTAGAGAACCTAAGAATTTTAAAGGAAATGAGAAACAACGTCAATCGGATGGTAAATTGCGAGACAGCCAATTTAAATAAAACTGTTTCAGCCTCAGTCAGACAAATTGAAGATATTGAATACATTCAAGATACCATAGGTTTATACGGTATTGATGAACTTCTTGAAGATATTGCAATTATACGACTTGAATATCGAGATGCGACACTCAAAGAGTTAGGCGCCATGTTAGATCCACCTGTTGGAAAATCAGGTGTCAATCATAGACTAAGAAAAATAAGCGAAATTGCTCAGAAACTTAGGGATCACTAAAGGAGGAAAAGATGGTATCAAAAGAAATTACTGTTAAAATTGCTTCTGGATTAGAGTCAAGACCTGTTGCGATGTTTGTTCAAGTTGCAAGCCAATTTAAGAGCAGCATTTATGTAGCACTCCAAGAAAAAAAGGTTAATGCAAAGAGTATTATGGGAATGATGTCGTTAGGTGTTATTGAAGGCGAGTCATTAACCCTCATCGCAGAAGGCGAAGATGAAGAAAAAGCAATCGTTAAGTTAGAAAATTACTTATCAGAATTAGAATAAACCTTAAAACTTCCTCCAATAGAGGAAGTTTTTTTATGCCAAAAACTTACAAAAACAACCCGTTGTGCTTGTTATGGCGGTAAAGTACAATAATGAGAGGTATAGAAATAAACAAT
>CAZJIO010000026.1:37634-40782 GCA_964546035.1 uncultured Eubacteriales bacterium
AAAATGGTTGGGCTAGTGATGCTCTTGGGCATCATCCTATTTTGGGGCTCACGGGTTTTATTTGAAGAAGACATGGTGGGTATTGCTTGGGAAGACGAGGTTTTAGTGACTGAGATGCGCGGTGAGTCAAATGTGGATTTGTACTTGTGTGTGACTGAACCCTCAGTGAGTCTTGAAAAAGACGCCCAAGAGGCTCTAGTGCATCAAGAAGAGGTCTTTGAACTGCAGGAGATTGCCCTACCAACTTTGCCACAGATCATTGTCCGTGAAGAAGTTGTGGTTGAACAGGCTCAAACAATCCCTGAACCAACGAAAAACGTGGAACCAGTAGAGACATATGAAGACGAGGCAGTCCAAAAACAGATGAGACAAGCCTTTGATGAGCTTTTAAGGGTGCCAGAAGACGCCTTTCGACTCATTCCAGAAGGCACACGTTTAAATAACCTGCTCGTCATCAATGGCGAACTTATTTTAGATTTTTCCGAGGAAATGCTACGCTACGGAGGGAATGCCTGGGAGGAAGCTTTGGTAAACCAGTTACTTGAGGTGGCTTTTGCAAATCCGGAGATTTGCAACATCACCATTACCTTTGATAGAGAAATTGAGAATTTTGTTGAAGGAACCACAATAAATAGGTATACTAGAGAAAACTGGAACGAAAGGAAACGAAGTGATGAAGAGTGAACAAATCAGAATTGATGGTAGAAGCTTTGACGAAATAAGAGGGATGAAAATAACAACAGACTATATTATGTACCCAGAGGGTTCAGTATTAATAGAAATGGGAAACACAAAGGTCATCTGTAATGCCAGCGTTGAAGAAAGAGTACCGCCATTTAAAAGAGACAGTGGAGAAGGTTGGGTAACAGCAGAGTATTCAATGCTCCCTCGAGCAACTTCTGATCGAAATCAACGGGATATTAATAAACTTAAACAAAATGCTCGAAGTGTAGAAATTCAGAGGCTCATTGGACGTGCTCTTAGAGCTGTCGTGGATTTTAAAGCTTTAGGTGAACGATCCATTACCCTTGATTGTGATGTGATACAAGCAGATGGCGGAACGAGAACTGCATCTATTACAGGTGCTTTTGTTGCGTTAGCGATTGCCTGCAATAAACTGCTTAAAGCGGGTCTCATTGAGAAAATGCCAATTAATTCCTTTGTAGCCGCTATTAGTGTAGGGATTGTCAAGGAAGAGGCGCTTTTAGATCTCTGTTATGCGGAAGACAGTCATGCAAAGGTAGATATGAACGTGGTCATGACAGACAAAGGGGAGTTTATAGAAGTTCAAGGCACGGGAGAAGAAGCGCCCTTTTCAAGAGCGGCTCTTAATGAATTGCTGGATTTAGCACAAAAAGGTATTGAAGAGTTGATCTCAAAGCAAAAAGTAGCGTTAGGAGAGATCGCTCATGATATCTAAAGTCATTTTTGCAACTAAAAACCCAGGTAAAATGAAAGAAATACGAGAAATATTAAGCGAAATATCCATTGAAGTTATTTCCATGGAAGAAGCGGGTATTGATATAGATGTGGTAGAAGATGGTCTTACTTTTGAAGCAAATGCAATTTTAAAGGCTGAGACCATTATGAAGTTGACCAATGAAGTTGTTTTAGCAGATGACTCTGGGCTTGAAGTGGATTACTTGGGTAAAGAACCAGGTATATACTCTGCTCGCTACGGGGGAGTTGATACCCCTTATAAAATTAAAAATCAGCTTATTATTGGTCGCCTTGAAGGTGTTAAAGACGATAAGAGATCGGCACGTTTTATTTGTGTCATCGCCGCTGCATTTCCAAATGGCAATGTTACAACGACCCGAGGAACCATTGAAGGACGTATTGGTTTTGAAGAAAAAGGCAAGGATGGATTTGGTTATGATCCGATTTTCTATGTACCTGAATACAACATGACCACTGCAGAAATGACGACGGATATAAAGAACAAAATCAGCCACAGAGGCAAGGCTTTACGTGCTATGAAGTCTGTATTGGAGGATTATTTTAACGGGGACGGAGAAGATCTGTAATTTCTGAGGCTATTATCAGATGGGATTCTATGTCAACTTTTTACGTTTAATCTTTTAAATTTACAGTAATTACCTTAAATTTCTCCTTGCTTTTCTATAGGTATGATGGTATACTTTGAACCTGTGTGGGAGACATATTAAATGACTCAGACACAGAGTGGTATACTGTAGGTGGACTTATGAAGATCTTAGTCATTAGCGATACACATCAACACATTCAAAATGTCATTAAATTGATGGATATCATCACAGATGTGGATAGAATTATTCATCTAGGCGATGTCGTTGGAGATGCTGAAGATTTAGAGAGTATCTATCCTAAAATACCTATAGATTATGTAGCAGGCAATTGTGATTTTTATGAATTGACTGTTCCAAAAGAAAAGATTCTTAAGTTAATGGGTAAAAAGATTTTAATCACCCATGGACATGCTTACGATGTTAAACGAGGGTATGAAACGATAGCGCGCCGAGCTCTTTCAAAAGAAGTTGACGCTGTGTTGTTTGGTCACTCACATGTGCCTTATATTGGGTATGTAAAAGACATTGTTTTAATGAATCCAGGGAGTATTTCCCAACCAAGAGATGGTAAAATGCCGTCATATGCTGTACTGGAAATTGATGAAAAAGGCAAGATTCATGTCACTTTAAATCAATTAAAATTGTTTTAAAAAAAGCATTGACAAATAGCACGATAGCAGATATAATATCACTTGCGTCGGAAATAAATTAAACAAACAAAACGCAAAAAAAAACCACGGGGTGTGGCGCAGCTTGGCTAGCGCGCTTGATTTGGGATCAAGAGGCCGCAGGTTCGAATCCTGTCACCCCGATTTTTTTGACCAAAAAATTAAGTTTTACACTTTGTGCCTGTAGCTCAGATGGATAGAGCACCGCCCTTCTAAGGCGGGTGTCCGGGGTTCGAATCCCTGTAGGCACGTTTACTTGAGAACTTGTTCTGAAGTATGTAAGAAGGATGGTGGATATAGCTCAGTTGGTTAGAGTGCAAGATTGTGGCTCTTGAGGTCGTGGGTTCGATCCCCATTATCCACCCTAAGCTTGATGATGGGTAGTCGCCAAGCGGTAAGGCACAGGACTTTGACTCCTGCACCCGAAGGTTC
>CAZJIO010000027.1:0-551 GCA_964546035.1 uncultured Eubacteriales bacterium
TACTATTCTTATCGCACTCTCTACACCAAGATTTCTTCCCATCAGCAGTTCTACTATCATTTCCAAATGCATCCAAGCTTTTACTTTTACCACACTTTGTACATGGTTTGCTAATACATCCCTATATGTATTAATACTAATCTCGACCTCTCAATTTCAACCTTTTTCGTAAAGTTTTTTTTCTTGGTCTTGATTCAATTGATTTCATTGAACAATAAAGGGGTAGTTTTTGGGGTTTGTCGTGTAAATTGATTTATTTGCATTTTATTAGGTTATTGAATTAATTATATAGTCCCTATATATACATGTGAAAAAAATCTAGTTTGTCAAGGTTTTTTTTTACATCGTAAAAACACCACCTTGATTCCATTGATTCTATTGGGAAATCAAAGGGTACTTTTTGGGGTTTGTCATACAGCAAGAAAAAAACACCCTAATAATAATTAAGGTGTTTATAAGTATTATCTTTTCTTATTAAGATTCATTAGTGGACTAGATTTAACTGACATATCCAAAATATCATCATCTTGCATTGATTGTAAATATCGCTT
>CAZJIO010000027.1:672-1575 GCA_964546035.1 uncultured Eubacteriales bacterium
GACCTAATTTCATCTCTTACATTGGCGTATATTGAAGCATCAGTAATTATTCTTTCAACTGTTTTATCAGTAAGTGGTAAACCCGTTCTTGATAAGAAATAACAGTCACTATTTAAAATTTTATCCTTAAAATAAAATTCTCTAATGCGTTCATACTTAATCATTATTTTTTTGAGCATAGGAGAAATTGAAACGAATCTTTGTTTTCCACCCTTACCATCAATCAACATATTAGTTTCATTTATATTTTTACTCTGTAACATACATAATTCAGTATTTCTTATACCTGTATCAATAAGAGTTGCAACCATAAGTTTATTTCTTGCACTTAAATAAGTTGAATAATCAAATGCCTCTATCATTTTAATTACTTCATTATCTGTGAATGTTTGTATTATAGGTGTCTTTTCCTTTGCCCAAGGTACTTTTAAGCAAGGGTTAGTAATAACATATTCTTCTTGAATACAGTATTTATAAAACGCTCTCAAACCTTTAAGAATATTATTTGCATATGATTCTTTAGTACCTCTTAATTTTAGAAACTTAAAATACATTTTAATTAATTGATGAGTTACTTTCTCAATTTCAACTATTCCATGTTCTTTTTCCAAGAAAACAAACAACCCATTAACATTAATTCTATAGGTTCGTGTTGTTCTCTCACTAACATTCCTACACGTACAATCAAATATAAACTCTTTCATAGCATCATTGTATATCATATAAAAAACCTCCATATTGACAATACATATCAATATAGAGGTTTCATTTTTGTATATCAGTCACTCAACAACTTAAAATATGAACATATACACGCACTTAAATCGTCATTCATGTATATCATCATTCAGAGCGTTGTATATAGTCATTCTAAAATGTCTATAAACGCCTATTTTACAGTGT
>CAZJIO010000027.1:1594-9574 GCA_964546035.1 uncultured Eubacteriales bacterium
TACAGTGTTTCGTGCGTCTTATTCTTCATTTCCCCAGTTGCTATAAACATTTTGCACATCGTCATCATCTTCCAATTGATCAAGCATTCTTCTCAAATTTTTGATGTCTTCATCGCTTGTAAGATCTGTGGTCGTTCCAGCAATCATGGTTACTTCAGCTGAAAGCATGTCAATGTTGTTTTGACTTAATACATCGTAAACTTGTGTGAAAACCTCCGGAGCCGTAATGACTTCATAGCCTTCTTCTTCTGTAATCATATCTTCAGCACCTGCATCTAATGCCATCATCATAAGGGCATCCTCATCCAAATCATCCGCTTTTTCGATAACGATTTGACCTTTCTTCTCGAACATAAAAGAAACGCATCCTGAAGTTCCCATATTCCCACCGAATTTTGAAAAGGCATGTCTGATATTAGCCGCTGTTCTGTTTTTGTTATCTGTCAAGCACTCAACGATGACTGCAATGCCACTTGGTCCATAACCTTCATAGGTGATATTTTCATAAATGACATTTCCTAACTCACCAGATGCTTTTTTTATACTTCTCGTAATCGTATCATTAGGCATATTGGAAGCTTTGGCTTTGACAATCATTTCACGTAATCTGTTATTCGTATCTGGATCTGATCCACCTGCTTTGACTGCAACAACAATTTCTCTACCGATTTTAGTAAATATTTTTCCCTTTTGAGAATCATTTCTTTCTTTTCTATGTTTAATATTTGCAAACTTTGAGTGTCCTGACATATCTTTGTCGCTCCTTTAATTTTATCCTAAGCTATTTTAACATAATTTTATTTATTTGACAATTCATTATGACTAAACAGGGCTATCTGCCACAATGTTTTTCACCCATTTTTTAGAAAAGAACCTGATAAAACACAAACCTAATTTAACCACTTCTTCCATCATAATCATTGCATAAACGTATTCAATATCTAATTTTAAATAGAGACCACCAAGCAATCCTAATGGTAACCCTATAAACCATACACCAATCAGATCAATGAATAAACTTGCGACGGTATCGCCACCGCTTCTCAAAATACCTACGATGATGACCATATTCAAAGCCCTTATGGGCAAAAATATGGCAAAGGCATATAAGCAACGAATAATATTGCGTTGCAATTGCACTTCAAAAAGTTGGGCAATGGACGGTGCTAATGCAATAATAATCAGACTGGTTATGACACCCGCAGCTGACACCAATCGCAAAAAGCGTTTAGAATAGGCATATGCTTTTTCCTTCTCACTATTTCCTAAGAGATTTCCCAACATGACCCCGCACCCATTACACAAACCAAAAAATACAACGAAAGCCAATTGTTCTATGGTTTGGTTGATCGTCATAGATGCTGTAACAACTTCACCCATTCTTCCATAAATAAAAGAATATCCAAATACACCTAAAGACCAGATGACCTCGTTGATAATGACAAAAATAACGGTTTTCATATAATGTCCGAAAAAGTTCCTGGATATTTTAAAGAGTTGAGACAGCTTACCGGCAATAGGCAATTTTAATGCATAAACGACAGCAATCAACGTCACACACTCTAAAATTCTAGCAATTACCGTGGCTATTGCAGCACCTTCTACACCCATAGCAGGTGCTCCTAGTTTCCCGAATATCAACACCCAATTGAGAAAAGTATTGACTGCGATTGCCCCACCGGTTATCACCATAGGTACAACTGCATTATGTGTGGTTCTTAGAATAAAACTATAGGAAAACGTGACAGCAGTAAAAAGATAACTGACGCCAATAATTCTCAAGTAATGGCTGCCTTCTCGAATCATGTCTTCTTGTCCCGGAGCTAATATAGCTATCAAATGTTCAGGAAATATTAACGCCCCAAGACTGAACAAGATGGATCCACCAGCACCAAGAATGAGTGAAATCCCTAAAACTTTCTTAATACTTTCCTTGTCGTTACTACCCCAATACTGGGAGGCTAAAATAGCGGCACCACTATTGGTACCAAAAAGGAAAAGATTCAATAAGAAAAAGAACTTATTGGCCATTCCTACACCACCTGTGGCTGCAGTTCCTAATGAACTGATCATAAATACGTCGATAGCATTTAATAAATTGGTAATTAAACTCTGCACAGCAATAGGAATTGCAATTGCAAATAAGGTTTTATAAAAATGTCCATGATCAATTGTCTTCATATGTACCCCCATAAACTTAGAAAGTTATTTATCGTGTTAATAAAAGCGCTAAAATTGGAATTGTAATAGCAGAAAGCATCGTACTGATGAATACACCTTCGGCGGCTAAAATTGCATTACCGCCATACTCCTTACTCATCATAACCGTATTAGCAGCAGCCGGCATGCCCGATAGCACAACTGCGACGCCTAACATATCGCCTTCGATGCCTATGGCTGACAAAATAAAATAAACCGCAACTGGGATCATGAGTAATCTGAGTAAGCTGTATAGATAAAGTCTATAATTGGTAAACAAACTTTTTATTTTCACATGCGCTAACGAAGCGCCAATTACAAGCATAGAAATAGGCGTTGTTAGCCCACCAACCATTTTAATGGTATCGCCAATAAAACTGGGGAGTTGGATGCCAAATGCCATTAATAATAGACCAATAAAAACAGATATCACACCTACATTAATCATTTTTTTCCAATTAAATTTTGTTTCTTCCCCGCTAGAAGTGGTGATGAAATAAATGCCCAGGGTATAAGCTAGCAGACTAAAGGGCAGGTTAAGTATGGCTGCATAAACCAATGCTGACTCGCCAAAAAAAACGGTGATGACTGGAAAACCCATAAAGGCAACATTAGCAAATACCAACATAAATTTATAGATGCCAACATCTTGTTTTTTGACCCTTAACAGTTTGGGAACAAAAAATGTCATGATAATGGTTGTTGCGTACAAAGCACATGAAATAGCTAGCATCACCAAAATCTCTTGTGCTGCCAAGTCATTCTGTTGTAACATAGCATTAATAATTAATAGGGGTGCCGTAATATTAACCACCAAGCTGGATAATTTCTTACTTGTGTGTTCGTCAATTATATTAATTTTATTGAGAAAAAGCCCAATAAAAAGCACTAGAAATAATACCGCAATCTGAGACATAATCACTTTAAAAACCATTTCGCACCTGCTTTCATATAAGTTTTGCCTTATCCTATTATAGCGGATAACAGGTAAAAAGCAAGAAAAACAAGGAAAAAGAAAAGAAGGCTGTACCAGCCCTCTTCTAAATTATGTATTCACTCCAAAACTAATGGTAAGACCTTTATTTACCTTTTCCATAACCTCATCTTCTAAATGACATACTTTTTCTTTTAAGCGTTTTTTATCAATGGTTCGAACTTGTTCTAGTAATATCACTGAGTCTTTAACCAAATCATACCTTATGGCTGCCAGCTCTACATGTGTAGGTAGCTTCGCTTTATTAATTTGGGATGTAATCGCTGCACAAATGACTGTAGGACTGTATCTGTTACCTATGTCATTTTGAACGATTAAAACAGGCCGGATGCCCCCTTGCTCTGACCCTATAACAGGTCTCAAATCTGCGTAATAGATATCGCCACGCTTTATTACCACAATACTCACTCTCCGAAATAATTATTTTCTCATATTAATCCTTAGCACATTAAGAATTTTATCTATCAATAATTATCTCCAACTTTTTAAGTATTATTCAGTATAAGCGTATTAAAAATAATCGACAGTGTAAACGATTTTACCTTCCTTATAATAGACTCTAGGAATCCTTTTCCCTAATTGACATACGATTTCGTAGTTGATCGTACCATCAATTTCAGCGATTTCTTCTACAGTAACACAGTGATCCCCTTGCCCACCAATTAGGACAGCTTCATCACCATCCCTAACCCCTTCTATATGTGTCACATCTACCATAAACTGATCCATACATACCCGGCCAACAATAGGTGCATATTCACCTCTAATGAGAACTCTCCCCTTGGAGGAAAGTGACCTTGGATAACCATCACCATACCCTACAGGTATCGTGGCAATCTTACACTTTTGTCCGGTTACAAAGGTGCCACCATAGCTTATAGGTACCCCACTAGGTACTTCCTTTAAAAAGATAATATTACTTTTCAAGGATAAAGAAGGCTTTAAGGTCAGTTGGTTATGGTTGACTTCGGGTGAAGGGTACAAACCGTAAAGCGCTATACCTGCTCTCACTAAATTATAGCGTGCTTCTGGATATTCAATTAGCCCTGCACTATTGGATGCATGTTTTTTCGGGATATGAATACCTCTTATCTCTAGCTCCTGAACGAAATGGTCAAATAATTGAATTTGTGTCAAAGTGTAACTTTGATCTACCACATCTGCCTGTGCAAAATGAGTAAAGATTCCTTCAATCTCAATATGGGGCAACGCATTTATTAGAGCAATTTCATCTAGAGCCTTGTCATCCGGAAAAAATCCAATCCTAGACATTCCTGTATCTACTTTAATATGTATTTTAGCACATTTACCTGCTGCCTTTGCAGCATCAGAAATCCCTTCAGCCATTGAAGCCTTATAGACGGTTTGAATGATGTCGTATTTTATCAAGTTTTCATATTCTTCTTCTGGTGAATAACCTAATATCATAATCGGTATATCAATTGCATATTTTCTGAGTGCAATGGCCTCCTGAATCGTTGCAACACCGATACTATCAATACCTGCTTCATAGAGTTGTCTAGCAATAGGAATTGCGCCATGACCATATCCATCTGCTTTAATCACTACCATAACTTCTTTATCATGTCCAACATAATCCTTGATTGCTTTTAAATTATCGCTAATATGATCTATATTAATTTCCGCAAATACTCTATGATATTGCTTCATTAGATACCTCCAATATTTGGGTATATTTATTTTTATTCTGACACAACTTATCTCATTACATATGAAATAGATTAAAAATCATATCCCTTATAGTTCCCCTTCTCCAACAGCAAAAGCCACAACATACTTTTCAGAATGTGATATGGAGACGAAGATGTGCGTAATATGAATTTCATCTGATATTTTTTTTGCATGATTATGAAGAATGACGTAGGGTTTGCCTAAGTCATCTCTTAGGACTTCAATGTCCTTAAGCCCAAATCCACGAATCCCCGTTCCAAACACCTTAGACACCGATTCTTTAACAGCAAAATTACCCGCTAAGATTTCGGCTCTATCTCCTCTGATATGATACAACTCAATTTCCTGCTGAGTAAAATGCTTCTCTAAAAAACGGGGCCGATGGATTGCCTTGAGTATACGTTCTATTTCAATAATGTCATTTCCAATCCCTATGATCACTTTGCTTTTCCTCCCAAATACAAGGCATCAAATTGCTCAATAATCTCAGGACCAACCAAATCGTGCATATAGGCATAGAGCAAGTCGTATTCTTCTTTACCTTCATTTTTTTTAATCATCAAATCTTTAAGCTCTTCTCGCATGGCATTGATTTTAGCTTCCATCTCGTTTGAGGCAGTTTTATAACGAGCTATTCGTTCATAACAAAGAGCCATACTCACCTCAAGAAGTTCTGAATTAATTGTTTCTATTTCTTTAGGTAATTTAATCAGTTTGTTCTCAATTTTTTCAAGTTTCTGGTTAATCCCATTAATATATCTTTTATTTTTTTCCATATTAACGATGCCGTTCTCTTGAGCGCCTTCAAAAGCGGGCATATCTCCAATAATATCAGATAATACTTTCTTCTTTAATTGTCCATACTCTTTATGGTCATTATTCAATTGGCCTTGGGCTTTCAAAAGTGCATTGAGCTTTTTCTCTAATTCCTTCATTTTTAAGGTTTTATACTTACCAAACAATATATGCCACTTTTGATCCAATGTCAGCGGATGAATTTGTTTATTTATTTTAATGAATCCCATTTTTTTATGTTTTATACCCATCAATATCACATCCTTAGTGGATCATTGTCCTTCAAATTACACTTATTATATCGTACTTTAGTCGAGAATACCACAGTATAATCTAGTAGCTCACCGTAGATAAATAACTAGAGATCATCTTCATAGCCTCTGATCTAGTAGCAGGATTGGCTGGTTTAAAGGACCGGTCCGTATACCCATCAATGATATGATAATAGTTCACAACAGAAATTTCCATATAAGCCTTACTATTTTCAACATCTGTTAAAGTTGTTTTGTAATTGATATTTGTTTTAACACCTGAAAACTTAAGCATGCTATAGATCATTTGAGCCATTTCTTCTCGTGATATATGTACCTGGAGAAAATTTTCATTGCTATTATAATGACTTAATAGGCCAACTGACACCGCAGTACCTTTGTAACCTTGCTGAAGAAACCAATAAGACTCATCTGTGTCCTTCTCTAGGTTAATATCACTCAATGTACGAATTAAAAAAGCCATAAATTCAGCCCGAGTTACGTTGTTATTAGGACGAAATGTCTCATCTGGATAGCCTTGTACCAAATCTCTATTTGTTAAATCATAAATATAGTCGTTAGCCCAATAATCTACGGGTATATCCTTGAAAATGATTTTGGAATTGTCCTTTGGGGTAATGGAATGAGTGAGAACTTCACTCGAATGCATAAAGCCAAATTTATCCTTAATAAACACCCTAACTTCATATTGGCCCTCAAGATTAGCCATTATTCCGATACCCTTTTTGAGATCTACATGACTACCCGATGTAGCCACTAACTTTTCACCCGATGTCACAGTTTTAAGTGGTATAGGATATTCGTTGTTATCAAAAGGATTTAGGACCAAAGTATATTCATATTGGTCTCTAATTTCAAATAAATTAACACTTGGCCATTCCCAAGTATAGGCATTAAAGTTTTTAAACACATTTGTGATCGCCGTTAATCTCGGCGCTTTTGAAAGTATTTTTTCAGGTACGCTAAGGGGTTTGACCCCCGACAAGAGAGAAAAGTAGCTCATCAATCCATCTACATCTGCCGCCAATTTTAAATCTAAATTTTCTTGGGGAAGTAGATTGAAATCGTTGTAAAAGTAATAATAGTCCACCTGATTAAGCTCTAGTCGTTCTTTCACATCTAAATAATCTCTGGTCTTTTTTGCGCGTTCTGATCCATACAGTTGAACATAATCTTCAGCTAATATTTCAGCAATATCCCATTTATGAGAGTATCCTTTGGGATCATCACCTAGATAGGTCATTAAAGGGTAATTCTTTAATTTTCTAAGTCTAGCATATTCAGAATGAATCCAATTCTGTTTATCAAGATTCTCTTTTGTCATCAAATAGTAAAAAGTAAAATGATGCCCATATTCGTGGGATAGCACCCGAGCCATTTGAGAAATATCGCTATATGCATCCGCATTATATATTTCAATAGAGCTGTTTTCTCCGTAAACATATTGACCTTTGTTGTTAACACTAAAATCTTCATGATAAAAGCTGGTAAACCCCTTTGGGTAATTGATTGGATCTGATGGAAAAATAGAAATCGTCGATAAATAACCCATTTCTTTGCCATGGGTATTGCTCATCAGCTCGTCATAGACAGATTCAAGCTTTGCTTGTGAAGTCCAGTTTGAACTATAGCTCTTGATAATGATGCCGTTATCACCCACAAAGCTGGCTAAAGGATTCCCAAAATAACTGGTAGCCAGCAGGGGCTTATTTGTGATCATGAGTGTGCAAAGTAGCATCAGCGTTAGGACTAAAAGACGTTTATATTGTTTCATCACTTACCTCATTCTCGTTCACTTCTAGGTCATTATACACTTCTTTTTTAACCTAAATATTACATATCCATTAAGTTTTATTAAGTTTGTAAAATGCTGCATAAAATTAAAGCCTTCAAAACTTAAGTCTTGAAGGCTTATCTTAGATCTATTCATTTAAATCCTGTTGATTTAAGCGATTATTAAGGGTATAAGATAGCGTCATTAGACTATCCGATAAGTGAACATTTTCAACAACAACCGCTGCAGACAGC
>CAZJIO010000027.1:9590-12027 GCA_964546035.1 uncultured Eubacteriales bacterium
CAATAGGGGCAAAATTCCAAATACCTTTAATCCCCCAATTAACCAAGTCATTGGCAACCTTAACAGCTTTTTGTTTAGGAATGGTTAACACAGCAATGTCAATATCACTATTTTTAATAAACTTTTCCAGTTCACCTATATCCTTAATCTCTATGCCACGAACTGTCATCCCAACTAATCTAGGATTCACATCAAATATGCCTAGTACAACAAAGCCTCTTTTTTCAAAATCCGTATAATTGGCTAAAGCTTGTCCAAGATTACCTGCTCCAACAATAATCACCTTGTATTGTTTTTCTAAACCTAAGATCTTACCAATCTCATGATATAGATATTCTACATTATAGCCATACCCTTGTTGTCCGAATCCACCAAAGTTATTTAAATCTTGTCGAATTTGCGAAGCAGTTACTTCCATCTTTTTGCTCAACTCACGACTAGAAATTCTTACCACATCATTCTCTAAAAGTTCTGCTAAATATCTATAATACCTTGGTAATCGCTTAATAACTGCCAATGAAATCTTCTTATCGATCATTAAAAACACCCCAATTCTTACTGTTTTTAAATCTATATTTATATTATAGCTATTTGTTAAATATGTGTCAATGAACAGTTTGCATATTATTGTTTTTTCTGACGAATACTGCAAATTTACTTTCCAAATTCGCCGCCAAATGGTATTATTAAAGGGATTGACCAAAACACGTTCATAAGAAACACTTTCAAATAGATAAAGGGAATGGTAATGTCATGATACTCTCAAGTAACAATTTAACCAAATCATTTATAACAGATGTCCTATTTCGAGAAATAAATTTTCAGATCAATGAAAAAGAAAAAGTTGCTATTGTTGGCATTAATGGTGCTGGAAAGTCAACGCTTTTCAAAATAATCACCGGTGAACTAGCTCCTGACTCTGGTGAAATCATTCGTTCCAATCAGACCTCCTTGGGCTATTTGGCTCAAAACTCTACCTTAGACTCAGAATTAACCATCTATGAAGAGATTTTGAGCGCTAAAGGGTATATCCTACAAATGGAAGAAGATCTGTCTCATATGGAACATGAAATGGCACGCCATGCCGATAATGAAGAAGCCTTTGCCCAACTCTCAGATAAATACACCAATCTTCGACATGAATTTGAAGTGCTCGACGGTTATAGCTATAAAAGTCGCGTCAGAGGTGTTTTAAAAGGTCTAGGCTTTAATGACAATGAATTCAATAAATTAGCCTCTATTTTATCTGGAGGGCAAAAAACACGTCTGGCTCTAGCTAAAATCCTCGTTACCGCTCCAGATATTTTACTTTTAGATGAACCAACCAACCACTTAGATATCCACGCCACCGAATGGCTTGAAAATTATTTACTCTCCTACAGCGGTACTTTACTGATTATTTCCCATGACCGATATTTCTTAGATAAAATCGTCAACAAAGTCATTGAACTAGAGGCCAGTAAATGCAAAACCTATATTGGCAATTATACTTTCTACGCCCAGCACAAAGCTCTAGATGCAGAAATTGATGAGAAACATTATGAAAATCAACAAAGAGATATCAAACAACAAGAAGAAATTATTCGTCAACTCAAGTCCTTCAACAGAGAAAAGAGTGTTAAACGTGCCCGAAGTCGCGAGAAAATGCTGGACAAAGTCGAACGTCTCGACAAACCTCAGAATCTAAACGATACCATGCATTTTCAGTTGAAACCACGATTTGAAAGTGGCAATGACGTCCTTGCAGTCACCAACCTAAAAAAAGCCTTCTCCGTCAAACCTCTCTTTGAAGATGTTAACTTTGAAATCTTTAAAGGGGAACGCGTTGCCCTCATTGGCAATAACGGAACCGGAAAATCCACTATTTTCAAAATGATCACCGATCATATAGCCCCAACCGCAGGTAAAATCAAACTAGGCTTCAACGTTCACGTCGGCTATTACGACCAAGAGCACAGCCTACTCAACCCACAAAACAACCTCATCAATGAAATTTCAGACGACTATCCTGACATGAACATCGGAACCATTCGAAATGTCCTCGCCTCTTTTTTATTCACAGGCGATGACGTTTTCAAACTGACTTCTTCTTTAAGTGGTGGCGAAAAAGGTCGACTAACACTCGCCAAACTCATGCTCTCCCAATCGAACTTCTTACTCCTAGATGAGCCCACCAACCACCTTGATGTTGTCTCCCGAGAAGTCCTAGAAACCACCCTCAACAACTACACGGGAACTCTGTTCTTTATTTCTCACGACCGATACTTCATCAACCAAATAGCCACCCGAGTCCTCGACCTAACCCCCACCGGCGTAGAAACCTACACCGGAAACTACAGCTACTACATCGAAAAAAGAACCGAAAAAGAAAAACTCCAATCCACTAGCCCTTCGTCTTCCACCGAAACCCTATCCACCAAACCCAACAAAGAACAAT
>CAZJIO010000027.1:12078-22628 GCA_964546035.1 uncultured Eubacteriales bacterium
AAAAGAAAAACAAATCGAAAAAACCGAGGGAGAAATCCATGACACCGAAGCCCGAATCGCCTCCATCGACCTCCTCCTCTGCCAAGAAGAAATTTACACCGACCATCTCCAAGTCCTCGACCTAACCACCGAAAAAACCACTCTTGAAGAAACCTTAAGCCTCTTATATACCCAATGGGACGACCTCCTAGACACCTAACCAAAGGTCTCTTTTTTCCAAATCTTTTTCCCCCTTCTCTCCCGCAAACCTAACTTACCGAGAGAAAGAGGCTAAAGTATGTGCTTGCTAGCGCAGCATGGATGCGTAGCGGCGCGAATACGTCCATGGATGGACGTCTGAGCGAATAAAGCACATATTTTAGCCTCTTTCTCGATAACCAGGTTTTTACCTCCCCTCTCTAATTTGCACCCTTCTAATCTTCCCACTAATCGTCTTCGGCAAAGCCTCAACAAACTCAACGATCCTAGGATACTTATAAGGCGCCGTCACCGTCTTAACATGTTCTTGAATCTCCCTAGCAAGCCCATCACTAGGCACATATCCCTTTGCTAAAGTAATCGTCGCCTTAATAATCTGCCCCCTAACCTCATCTGGCACCCCAGTCACAGCGCATTCTAGTACCGCTGGATGTTCAAGCAGCGCACTCTCTACTTCAAAGGGTCCAATTCTATACCCCGACGATTTAATAACATCATCAGCCCTACCCACAAACCAATAATAACCATCTTCATCACACCAAGCCATATCTCCCGTATAATAAACCTCATCATGCCAAACGCGACTTGTTGCGACTTCATCCCTATAATAACATCCAAACATCCCCGCAGGTTTTTGACTGTGCAGCTTCACAACCACCTGGCCTTCTTCCCCAAGTTTAACACTATTCCCATCCTCATCTACCAAATCTAAATCATATCCAGCGGCGGGTCTTCCCATTGAACCTGGCTTTGCTTCCATCCAAGGAAAAGTACCTAGGGTAACGGTTAACTCCGTCTGACCATAACCTTCTTGTAATCGAATGCCCGTAGCCTTTAAAAATTGATTAAACACTTCAGGACTTAAGGGTTCTCCTGCTACAGAACAATGCTGCAAGGATGACAAATCATAACTGGCCATATCCTCTTTGATCAGAAATCGATAAATGGTTGGTGGTGCACAAAAAGTATTGATTTTGTATTTTGCAATAGCCTCTAACAACTCAGTCGCTACAAATTTATCATATTCTAAAACAAAAACCGCACTACCGCAGAGCCATTGTCCATATATTTTACCCCAAACAGCTTTAGCCCACCCTGTATCAGCAACTGTATAATGAAGTCCGCGGTCCTGTACTTGTTGCCAATAAAGTGCTGTATTAATATGTCCTAGGGGATAGCCGTAATTGTGTTGGACCATTTTAGGATTACCAGTTGTACCGGAAGTAAAGTAAAGCAGCATTAAATCCTCTTGACAGGTATCTTCTTTCCCAGTAGGTCTCTCAAAAGTATTAGGAAAGCTTTCTATCCCCTCGTAAAATTCATGCCAGCCCTCTTTATGACCACCAATAACCACCTTTTGTTTCAAGGTCGGAGACTCATCATGGGCTGAGTCGACACTGTCTACCCACACATCCGAACTGACAGCGACAATCATTTTGATACTTGCACTGTTGTTTCGATAAATAAAATCCTTCTTCATCAGCATATGTGTAGCAGGTACAGCGATAGCCCCTAATTTATGTAGGGCTAAAATACAAAACCAAAATTCATAATGATTTTTAAGGACCAGCAAAACAGCGTCCCCTTTACCAATTCCAAGAGACTTAAAATAATGTGCTGTTTGACTGCTCATTTCACTAAGCTCTTTAAAATTAAACCTACGGTCATTCCCTAAATAATCTGCCCACACAAGTGCCACTCGATTAGGGTCAACCAGGGCAAGTCGATCGACAATATCATAAGCAAAATTAAAACGATCTGGTGTCCTTACTTGAAAGTTTTGATAGTAATCTTCATAGCTCGTAAAATTAGGTTCTTTGGTTAAATATTCTTTATAAAACACGTTAAATTCCTCCCTCCTTATCCTGCAATAATCGCTAAAAATTCTGCATCTTGACCCTCTAGTGCTTGCATGCCATGTGGACTATTGGCGTCAAAATAAATAGCATCCCCCTCTTCAAGGAGCACCTGGTGTTGTCCAATAACCATTTTAATCTTACCCTTGAGGAGATAATTAAATTCTTGACCCTCATGCTGACTGCATTGTATCTGAGCAGCTCCATCCACATAAGGCACTTTTACTAAAAAAGGCTCCATCTTCTTATGAATAAAATTATAGGCAAGATTGCTATAGTTGTATTGTTTTCTTCTATCAATCTTTAAGCCTTCACCTTTTTTAACAACTTCATAGACATGTAATCTTGGCTCTTCACCGGTTAACAAAGTCATGAAATTCACCTTAAAACGATTCGCAAATTCGTTAAGGAAACCAACTGGAATATCACATTGTGCATTTTCGTAATTTTGATAACTTTCCAAATTAATGTTGAGCTGTGCTGCTAGTTCTTCTTCTGATAATCCATAAATTTCTCTTAAATCTCTCATCCTCGCAGAAATCGCTTTAATCTGGTCTAAATTTGACATCTGATTTCTCTCCTTCTTTTTTAGAAAAAAAAGTCAAGGTAATTGGCTGCCTTGACTCATTTTTTATTTTATACAATACACGCCGCACCACGTTCTAGGGCTGTTCGATTAATGGGAATTAAATTGGCTTTAGCTTCACCTAAAACTTTCTTTAAAGCATCAAGAACACCGTCTATCGTCACTACCTTTGTCACCTCTAAATAAGCCCCTAGCATGACCATATTTGCAATTTTATCATTTCCAAGTTCCAGTGCTATATCACTTGCTGGGATATAATACACTTTAATATCTGTACGGGTTGCCTTCTTTTCAATTAAGGAACTGTTGACCATGAGGACCCCGTCTTCTTTCACTGCCGCTTCGAATTTATCTAGAGACGGTTTGTTCAAAACCAACACCGTCGTCGCCTCTGTTACAATAGGAGAAGCCACCAAGCCGTCCGTTATAATGATGTTACAATTTGCTGTACCACCACGCATCTCCGGGCCATAGGAAGGTAACCAAGATACATTCATTCCTTCATTCATTCCTGCGTAAGTCAGCATCTGTCCCATAGACATTATACCCTGACCTCCAAAGCCTGCAATTATGAGTTGTTCATTCATCTACTCAATCTCCTTCTTTACACCCAATGGATACTTTGGAATCATATTTTCTTCTAACCATTTCAAGGATTCTGCTGGTGTTAAGCCCCAGTTTGTAGGACAAGTAGATAACACTTCAATAAGAGAAAAACCCTTTTTATCAATTTGTTTTTCAAAGGCTTTTTTAATGGCCTTTTTAGCTAGTTTAATATGTTTGATATCGTGCATGGAAACTCTTTCGATGTAAGCAGCACCTTCAACAGTTGCCAATAGTTCAGCAATTTGTAAAGGATATCCTGCCAAGCTTGCATCTCTACCGTAAGGAGATGTGGTTGTGACTTGGCCGAGTAGGGTTGTTGGGGCCATCTGTCCACCTGTCATACCATAAATCGCATTGTTAATAAATATTACCGTAATATTTTCTCTTCTAGCCGCAGCATGAACAGCCTCAGCTATACCAATAGATGCTAAATCGCCATCTCCTTGATAGGTAAAAACAATATTGTCCGGTAGTACTCTTTTGATTCCTGTAGCAACTGCAGGTGCACGTCCATGTGCTGCTTGGTGCATGTCACAATTGAAATATTCGTATGCAAAAACGCCACAACCTACGGGAGCAACACCAACAGCTTTATCTAAAACATTCAATTCTTCGAGCGCTTCTGCCACTAAACGATGGGTGATACCATGGGTACATCCTGGACAGTAATGCATTGTTTTATCTGTTAAACCTTTTGTTTTTTGAAATACCACTGCCATTATTTTACCTCCTCCATGATGGATTCTAGTTTTGCCAATATTTCATTGGGAGTTGGTACCATTCCACCCGTTCTACCCGTAAAGTACACAGGTTTTTTACCATTAACAGCTAGTCGAACATCCTCAACCATTTGGCCCATACTCATTTCTACTGCGAGGAAAGCTTTAACCTTATCCGATTGAGCTGCTGTTTCAAAGGCTTCAACTGGAAATGGCCATACGGTAATGGGTCTAATGAGTCCCACTTTTATACCTTTTTTAGCAGCAATCTCAACGACACTCTTACAAATACGAGAAGTTGTACCATAAGCAGCCATTACGATATCCGCATCCTCACAATTATTAACCTCAACCTTTGTCTCATTTTTCTTAATAACATCATATCTTGCAAACATTCTATGAACAACCTGTTCAAGTTCTGCTGGATTAATATAAAGGGAATTGGCTATGTTTCTTGGTCTTGACCCATCGTAGCCGGTTGTAGCCCAATCTTTCGGAGGCAACTCTCTTTTGGGAGGTGCATTAAATTCAACGGGTTCCATCATTTGTCCTAACATGCCATCGCCAAGGATCATAACGGGTGTTCTATAAAAGTCTGCCACATCAAAAGCATCCATCGTGACATCCACAGCTTCTTGAATAGTGGCAGGTGCATAAACCACTAATTGGTAATCGCCATGACCGCCACCTTTTACAGCTTGGAAATAATCAGATTGTGCTGGCTGAATGCCACCAAGACCTGGACCTCCACGAACAATGTTAACAATAACACAAGGCAATTCAGCACCTGCTATATAGGAAATACCCTCTTGTTTTAAACTTATTCCTGGGCTTGAGGATGAGGTCATAACTCTTGCCCCTGCTCCTGCAGCGCCATATACCATATTAATGGCAGAAACTTCTGATTCCGCCTGTAAAAATGTTCCGCCCATTTTAGGAAGCTTTTTAGCCATATAAGCTGGAATTTCATTTTGTGGTGTTATAGGATAGCCAAAGAAATACCTACAGCCTGCTTGAATTGCCGCCTCAGCTATTGCTTCATTTCCTTTCATTAAAACCTTAGCCATTCTTGTTCCTCCTCCAATTACTGAATGATTATTTTTCTACTGTTATGACAACATCTGGACAAATTGTTGCACAAAAAGCACAACCGATACATTTATCCATCTCTAGCACTTCTGCAGGACGATATCCACTTGCATTTATGCGTTCAGATATTTTAATGATTTTTTTGGGGCAAACTGTTGTACACAACTCGCACCCCTTACACACATCTTCCTTAAAGGTCACTTTAGCCATTATACTACTCCTTTCATTAATTTCTCCAATGGGTCATATATAGGTCCAAGACAAATTTATTATAGGCATAAGTCTTGGGTAATTGGTCCTCTAGATGCCTTGGTACATTCACATATGCAATTGGAAGTTGACATCTACTAGCGACTTCCTCTACGATTTTAATACCTTCTTCTATAATTTCTATGGTTGTTTCATAGGATAAATTCGTATTGCTTACCAAATACTTGATTTTTTGACGAGAATGCATTTCAACTTGTCCCATTAACTCTATGATGTCATCTGCCTGACTTGTAAAGGGTCTTCTTGTGTTGATGACAAAGTATAGATCAAAATCAACTGCATCAAAGTACGGCTTGTATCTTGATAATGCAAGTGCACCTTCTGGGTCTCCCCCTACATCAAATACCACAACACCTTCTTCTCTACTGAATACACCTTGGATCGTAGGCGGCAAAGAGGGTACATCCACCGTTGTTCTGGCAAAGTTAGGCGCAAGCAGTTGAATGCCATGTTCATCTAAAATATCTTTAACCTCAGATGATCTAAAAAAGGGATTGACAATATCTAAATCAATTAATGTTGTTACATGCCCTTCTGCTGCTGCCTTAAGTGCAAAATTAATAGACATTTCTGTTTTGCCACTTCCAAAATGTCCCACAAAAACAGAAATTTTTGCTTGACTTTTCATGAATGACTCCTTTAATGAGAATTACTTAATCGGTACTGCGTTACATGAAACATCATATCATAAGAGGCATAATAAGCCAACTACAACTCTAAAACTTCCAAGATTGTATTCATCAGCACCTTAATTTTATAAGGCTTGTGAAGGATCTTTCCTTGTAATGAAAGATTGAAGTCTTCGCCTAAAAAGTCTCTGCTATAGCCTGTGGTAAAAATGACTTTAATGTTAGGTTGAATTCTTTTAATGTTCTCATACACTTCTACACCGTTTACACTTGGCATGATCACATCTAAGATTAATAAATCAAAGGCTTCTTTTTTCATATTGTATAGAGTCAACGCTTCTCTACCATCAGCAGCCTGGGTGACTTGTACCCCATACCCTTCTAGCGTTGACACTGTTATGCCTCTTATGGATTCTTCATCCTCTGCGACTAGCACCTTTATTCCGCCAAGTAATGTGTAATCTATCCTGTCCTCGTTTTGAAGTTGAATATGGGATTGTCCCTCAGTAATCGGCAGTAGAATCGTAAAAGTGGTTCCTTCATCTACGCGTGTATCAAAGTGAATAAACCCTTTGTGTTTTTCAATAATACCCAACACAATTGCCAGCCCAAGACCCGTTCCTTTTCCCAATTCACGGGTCGTAAAAAAGGGATCAAATATTTTTTCTTTGATTTGTTCTGGTATCCCTATGCCCGTATCTTTAATTTCTAAAACATTGTACGTGGCATCACCTTTTTGCAACGTTTTCGTTACGATGGTGAGTGTTCCACCTTTTTGCATGGCATGTTTTGCATTGACACAAAGGTTCATAATCACCTGTTCCATTTGAACGCGATCGGCGTAAATGGGAGCAATATCGTCCTCTAAATCTAATTTCAATACAATGTCATGTCCTAATACATTCGTAAGCATCGCACCAACTTCATTGACAACTTGATTCAAATTTAAATGGACTGGATTGGTTTGATCTAGCTTACTAAAAGTCATGAGTTGCTTAATTAAGCGCTCTGCTTTTGTAGCTGCATCATTGATGATTTCCATTTTCGGTATGAAATGGTTCAGATCTCCGGCATTTCGCATTTGCGCCATTACTAAATCACTGTATCCAATAATGACTTGCAAAATATTATTAAAATCATGGGCGATACCACCTGTTAATCTGCCAATCGCTTCCATTTTTATAGCTGCATTCAGCTTACTTTCAAGAGAAACTTTCTCTGTTATATCTCTGAAAGTTTTAATGACACCCGCAAATTGATTGTGTTCATCATAGAACGGGTTATATGTTTCTTCAATCTGTCGATCATTGACTTTTATGACACGTGTGACTTTTTCCCTATTTTCCTTAATAACATCCATATCACAGTAATAACACTTGGAGTCTAGATTGTATATGAATTGATGACATTTTCTCTTCTTATTGGCTTCTGTTTTATCAATTCTAAAATACTCATATACAGAATCGTTGATCCATAATACATTACAATTCAGATCGATCATCATAATACCCTCGTAGATATTATTTAAGATGTTCGAAATCTGTTGCTCATTTTTCTTGATTTCATCATTTTGAGCGATGAGTTCTTCATTAAGTACTTCTAATTCATCTTTAGAGTCCGATAATTGGACAAAACTCTCTTGAATGGTTTGAGACATGACATTAAAATTATGTGATAATTCATCAAATTCCAATAAATGAGAACTTTTTAAGCTTGTACCAAAACTACCTGAGCTCATTTCACCTGTTTTGATGATGATTTCATCTATTTCTTCAATAATGGGTGAACTGCTGTATCTTGATATTAAAACACTCATCACAATGATCATTCCTAAACAGATCACCCCCATAAAGACTACTTGTAAAACAATCTTATAGGTTTCATAGTAATCCAAATAGCTGATAATCGTCAGTTTTTGTTGGGGTAGTTGTCTAGACATAACAATTTTTTTATCGCCATTGTATTTTGCATTCAAGGTCGTATTGTTACGAAGTTGCAAGAAGTTCGTTTCCATTTCTCTTTGTTCAACACGCTTAAACTCATTATGAGCTATGAAGTTTCCATTTTGATCTACAACTCCAATATTCTCGCTACCAGATAAAAGCATCTCTTCTAGAAGTCCTTGCAATTCAATAAGGGAGCAATAACCAATAAGCATCGAATCATCTTTATTGTGGATGCTTATAGCTAATGATACTTCTGAGGTATCTGGCGATAAAAATATATTTGACCAATAAGGTTCATTAGTCCCCAGTGCATTCAAATAATATTCCTGATAGGAAAGACTGAATCCCTTCTGATTATTTTCTTTAGTTGGTGTATTAATGATATTACCGTTTTTATCTACACGCCGAATGGAGTCAAAAACAGCATGTTTATCTAGAACCGTATCGAAATAAGCGTCAATATGTGCGCTATCAATGTTGCCTATTTGTATATTCCTATTGGCTTCGTCTAACGTATCATTCATCTCATCAAACATCATTTCCATATGACTTTCGACGTAATTCACCCGATTGGTCTGGTCATCAATGCTATGTAAATAGACATATCTCGCTAAAAATAAAATCAACATGCCCAATACCACTGTCATGGGAATCACAGACACAGCAAGGATATGAAGCCTTAATTGACTTCTTAGGGTTTTAGGTTTATTCATTAGTCTCCACCTTTTTGTACCCTCCATCAGTTATTTCAACGAGCAGATACTCTTGTTCACAGTCGCCGAAAGGATCTATGTGAATTCTGCCGGTTATGCTATCAAAACTTCCTTTTTCTACAATATAGGCTTTAATATGCTTTGAATCAAAGGAAATGCCCTCTTCAATTGCATTAATGAGAATTTCTGCTGCTGCGTAATTGTGAATTGCCGAAAATGAAGGATCTTTTCCAAATTTCGTACTGTACTGCGCAGCAAAGTCGATGATTTGAGGCGTTTCTGTGTCAAAGGTTGAAGTCAAAATCGCACCTTCAACAGATTTGCCACCATTTTGTATAAAGTCTCCTGTTTTTGCCCAAAGACCCGAATAAATTTTCAGTTCAGGATCAAGTTTATAAAGATATTGGCACAACGATGCAGTATCCACATCCCCTGCTGAAATTAAAACGCCATCGGGATCACCAGCAACGATATCTTTCGCCATTTTTTCAAAAGGTGCATCTTCTGAAGATATAAACTGATTATCGTATGTAATACGCCCTCCACCCTTCAACAAAGCCTCCCTAAACGCTGTAACAAGTGGAACGGTATAAATACTATTGGTTTCTTCATAAACAATAGCGCATTTATATATATGATCTACTGTCGCTTTTTCACCTAGAAGTTGTCCTTGTTTTTCATTAACATCTATCAGTGTGATAAAATGATCGTCTTGATCTGAAAACGTGCTACTTGAGACCGTTGGGCTAAGAAACAACAACTCCTTATTTATAAATGCCTTGTTTTCAAAAACAGTTGAAGCAACACTGCTAGTCAAAGGACCGATGATGACTTGAACACCTTCCTCTTGAAATTCCCCAAGTATTGTCTCAATGGCAGCTGCATCACCGCTGCCATCTTTAATGACCAATTCAATTTTTTTATTCTGTTTTGCAAGTTCTAAATTATAACTTTCAAAGGCTATTTCCGCAGCATTTCTACCATCTATTCCCATAGATGAAGCTCTTCCCGATAAATCCATTAAAAGACCAATTTTTATTACTTCATTTTTTTTGCATCCTGTAAAGGAACCAAGAATCAAAAACATACTCAGTAGAACTAAAAACACTCTGCACTTTATCATTTTCCACCTCTTACCTAAAACACATTTTCTATCCCTATAATTATAACATTCGATTTGTGTTACATCAACATCAAATCACACAAAAAGACATTTCCAACTGTCATATTTATACAATTAATAACGCTATTTCTCGACTAAAGGGGTGTAATAATCATTTACATATTTTCAACTGAAGGAATCTGTGATATACTGCTATAAGTGACAAGACACTTGTAATGAAAGGTAAGGATAACCAATGGATTCCATTCAACTTATAGAAGAAATCAAACAATTGAAAAAAGAAAAGAATGCCATAATATTGGCACATAATTATCAGAGACCAGAAATACAAGAGCTAGCAGACTTTGTAGGCGATTCCCTTGCTCTTGCACAAATAGGCAAAGAAACAGATGCCGAGATGATCATCCTTTGTGGTGTTCAATTTATGGCAGAAACAGCAAAAATTCTATCTCCTCATAAAAAGGTACTGTTAAGCGCTGCCGATGCAGGCTGTCCAATGGCGGATATGGTCACCGCAAAACAATTAAAGGCATACAAAGAGGGCCATCCAGGGACTTATGTGGTGGCTTATGTCAACACCAGTGCAGACGTGAAAGCTGAATCCGACATTTGTATTACTTCATCAAACGCCATTAAAATCGTGTCTCAATTAGAAGCAGAAAACATCTTGTTGCTACCCGATAAAAACTTAGGCGCATTTATTCAGCAATCCTTCCCTGATAAGAAATTTGATTTGTGGAGAGGTTTTTGTTGTACCCATGAGTTTTTATTTGAAGAAGATTTGACGCGAATGAAAAAAGCGCATAAAGATGCAA
>CAZJIO010000027.1:22656-23020 GCA_964546035.1 uncultured Eubacteriales bacterium
TCACCCAGAATGCAACCCGAAGGTGTTAAAACACGGAGATTTTATAGGAAGTACTTTCCAAATTATTCAATATGTCAAGAATTCTTCTGATCAAGAATTCATCATTGGCACTGAAGAAGGCATTATTCACCAGCTCAAAAAAGATTCACCCAATAAATCCTTTTACTTAGCCAGCAACAAAATGATTTGTAAAAACATGAAAAAAACGACTCTACAGCACGTCTACGATGCCCTTAAGCACGAAATCAACCCCATCGAAATCGAAGAAACCGTGCGCATTAAGGCAGTACAATCATTAGAACTGATGCTCTCCATGAGCTAAATCCTTATTAAAGAGCCAACAGAAAGAGCCAAAAGGAAACCT
>CAZJIO010000027.1:23041-31228 GCA_964546035.1 uncultured Eubacteriales bacterium
TTTGGCTCTTTCTGTTTGCTCATTCTAAATTCTTACTGCTGAAGCTCTGAAAAATGTGCCATAACCTTCGCCCAAACACGTTTAGTTTCTTGGAAATGATCATAGTGCTTTTTAACATTTCTGTGGTATTTTTCTAATTCCATTAGCACATTCATAAAATTGGGTTGGTCAAAATACGCACAAACTTTAGGTAATGTCACTTTAAGATGCTCTTTCATCATTGCAATCTTTTCTTCGTATAAATCAGGTTCAGTGATATAAATCAGCAAGGGTTTATATCTAATCCACCCTATGCTGGCTTTGTAAAATCGTTCAGCAACCCCATCCTCTTCAATTCTGATAGGCTTTAATTGAATCGGTAACACACCTTCCAAAAGATGATTATAGGTTGAAAATCCATCATGAAATGCATAACAAGGTACGCGCATTACTTTGCGTTCACTGAGGCAGGTACTTAAAAAAGTATCCTCTCCTCTAGCCGCTGGTGGATTAAAAAATGGAAAAACACGCCGAGCATCTCTGAAATTAATACACAGATTTGCTCCCGAAATGAACTTCGCACCCTTTGTTTCATTCACCTCTACTGCCACATCACTGGATAAGATCTGAGTATCCGCATAAGTAACGCCACCGTTTTTCATAACCTTTTTTAAATTATCCCAGTTGATGATATCATTGCTAATTGCCTCAATAAAAGAACGGAAGTCCATTTCTGTCATGGTGTCATTAAATTCTAAATAGGGAATTGGTGAAATATAGCCACAATGATGTCCATGTGTCATGTCTACCCCTGAGATATTTTTCAAATGAGTTGATAGAACGTGTTGACCACCCCAGATGGCTGTGTTTCGTGTGTTTGTAACCGCTAATGGGTATTCATCATCATCTAAAAAAATCAGATAATCCATTTCATTTTTGATGGCATTATATAGCACAGCATTACGCTTACCTGCATAGCCCTTTCCAAAGATCCATTTCACCTCATCGGGATCAATCACTTTCCCATTAATCAAATAATCAATTTCTTTCTGTATTGCGTCTTTTCCAATAAAATGACTGCTATCAATCTGTTCCATATGTTCTGGGTGAATATTCGTGTAATCTGTTATTTGGGTATTATGATACTTTAGATCGTAGGCTACAAAAAGATTCAAACTAATCTTCTCATTTTCTACTAAACCTGATTCCTTCCAATTGTGAATATATGTCCTCAACACCTTTTGAAAACTTTTTCTACCCGTTGAAAAGCCAATTCCAACTTTTATTTCTTTTTGATTTTTCATTCTAGACTCCTTTTTGCTATCAACACAACATTTGCTTTATTCTATCTATTATAGCACACCACGCATCTATTCCATTGCCTGTATTCCCATCGCCCATCTCCAAAGGTCTTTACGTGAATAATTTCGAAGAATATGGGCATGTTCTATTCAGTAAGCTACATTTAGCATAGAGAGGAATAATTCAATGATAATAGGACTTCCACAAGGTCTTTTATACTATAAATACCACCCATTTTTTGAAACTTTTTTTACTGAACTGAGCACAGAACTCATCGTCTCACAAAATACCTGCAAAAAGATTGTAGAACAGGGTGTCAAAAGCTGCACAAGTGAAACATGCCTACCCATAAAAATCTTCCATGGTCACGTAGAATCCTTGAAAGAACAGTGTGATCTCATGATTATCCCACGTATCATGAAGGTCGAAAGCAGCGAATTTCTATGCCCCCATTTATGCAGTCTGCCCGAAATGATTACTAACAGCATTGACAATATGCCCATGGTAACCACCGAGCCTCTATACTTTGATTCACAAAAGAAATTGTTCAAATGGTCCAAAGAAATCGGACACAACCTTCACAAATCCAACGCCCATATTGAAAAAGCTTTTGTCAAAGCCCTCCTTCAACAAGAAAAATTTTCACAAGGCTACCATCAAGCACAATACCCCTATAAAATATTATTACTTGGCCATAGCTATACCCTTTATGACACCTATCTCAACATGAACTTGGTTCATAAACTCAACACCCTTGGTCTTGGTGCTATTTCAGCGGAATCCGTCAAAGAAAGTATTCTTAAAGACCAAATTAGAAACTTTGCGAAAAAGCCCTTTTGGTATGACTATAAACAAGCCTACGGCAGCGCCCTTTATCTTGCAAATCATAGGCGCATTGATGGGATCATTTACGTTTCTTCCTTTGGTTGCGGTATGGATGCCATCATCACGGAGGTCATCAAAGAAGACATCCCTCACATCCCTTTCATGATGCTCAATTTGGATGAGCATACAGGAGATGCTGGCATGGATACCCGTTTAGAGGCTTTTACCGATATGCTTGGAAGGAGGAAATTATCATGATTGTTTCGGCTCCCAATTACGGCCATTCCATTTTATGCTTTAAATTACTTTTTGAAGGATTAAAAATACCCTTCGTTCTCCCTGATAGATCCAATAGTGCATCCCTAGAACTCGGTGTCCTCCATGCCCCTGAGGGCATTTGCCAACCCTTTAAGATGATGCTTGGCAACTATATACAAAGCATTGAAAAAGGTGCCGATACCATCATTCTTTTAGCGACCAGTGGACCTTGTAAATTTGGAGAATATGCTAACCTGCAAGAGCGTTTATTAAAAAAAGCTGGCTATGAGGTCAAGTTCATTATCATCTGTACACAAAACGGCAAAAAGGAATTTCTTAAAGAGATTAAAAAGCTTTCCAAACAATCCCCGTGCTCACCACTTCGAAAAATCCTCGCCCTTAAACGGGCACTTCATGCCATGCTCCTCATGGATGACATAGAAGGTAGATGCCGCTATCTTTCCGGCTATGAAAGAGATAAAGGTGCTTGCAAAACCCTTCTGAACAGCTGTATGCGAGATCTAGATGGGATCAATAACCCAAAAAAATCCCTCTCCTTATTGAAGTACTATAAACAAAAAATAAAAGCCCTCCCCATGGACTTCTCAAAAAACCCGTTAAAGATTGCCGTAATTGGAGAGATTTTCACCTTGTCCGAACCTTTTTCCAATAAGTATATCGAAGATCATTTCATGGACCAAGGTGCTTCTATTTCAAGAAGTTTAACGCCATCCTGGTGGTTAAAAGACAGTGTTTTAAAGCCCCTAAAAATCAACTCTTTCCGTGTCAGAAAAGCTTCACGAGAATATATTTACCAATGTGCTGGCGGTTATACCCGAGAAACAATAGGAAAAGCCCTCATAGCCCATGACAAAGGCTATGACGGTGCCGTCCAAATTTTTCCTGTAGGTTGCACCCCAGAGATTATCGCAAAACCAATCCTAGAAAAAATATCCTCTGATAAAGGCTTCCCAATCCTGACCTTAATTGTTGATGAAATGACCGGAGAAGAAGGCTTTTTAACCCGTGTGGAAGCCTTCACAGACCTACTTGAAAGGAGAAGAGAAAAATGTATTATTTAGGTATAGATAGTGGCTCGGTAAGTACCGATTTAGTCCTTTTAGATGAATGCTTAGAGGTTAAAGATCACTTGTATTTAAGCACAAAAGGCCTTCCTATTCAAGCGGCTCAAGAAGGTCTTAAAATCCTAAAGGAAAAGTATTCCAGCCAAGACATCAAAGCTGTTGGAACGACCGGCAGCGGTCGTAAAATCATTGGCACCATAGTAGGCGCTGACAGTATAAAAAACGAAATAACAACCCATGCAGTCGCCGCCCTCAGCCTCCATCCTGACGTACGAACCGTTTTTGAAATTGGTGGCCAGGATTCCAAAATTATCTTGCTCAATCAGGGTGTCGTAACGGATTTTGCTATGAATACAGTTTGTGCAGCAGGAACTGGTTCCTTTTTAGATCGTCAGGCCCATCGTCTTGGTATTCCCATAGAGGAACTCGGCAACTATGCACTAGAAGCAGATATGGCCGTTCGCATCGCTGGTAGATGTGCTGTATTTGCTGAGTCGGATATGATTCATAAACAACAAATGGGATACGGTACACCTGCTATTGTCAAGGGTCTTTGTCATGCACTCGTTAGAAATTATCTGAATAATATTGCGAAAGGTAAAGAAATCATTTCCCCTATCCTTTTCCAAGGCGGAGTGGCCTCAAATATTGGTATTAAAAAGGCTTTCGAAGAGACTTTGAATCTGGATATAATTGTTCCTCTGTATCATAAAGTCATGGGAGCCATTGGTGCAGCAATCCTCGCAAAAGAAGCTTTAGAGAAAACAGGTCATCCTACAGAATTTAAAGGGTTTAATTTAGAAAATGCACATTTACTCACCCATGGCTTCGAGTGCACAGATTGTAGCAACCAATGCGAGGTTGTGGCAATAAAGGAAAACGAAATCATTATTGGCTACTATGGCGATCGCTGCGGTAAATGGCTACATTCTATAAAAAAACCCTCTTAGCGCCTTCCCAAACCCCTTTTATCATGATAAAATATTGGTAAAATTAGAATATTATTAATTGGGGGGTACTATTTTATGAAACTTGCTTTTTCGACTTTAGGTTGTCCAAACTGGTCCTGGTCTGACGTCACTTCTACTGCAAAAGACTTAGGCTTTAATGGCATTGAAGTGCGGGGGATCGCACATCAACTGTATGCACCGAAGGCTGTTCCCTTTAGCCCAGATAATATTGAAGGCACCAAATCTAAATTAAAGCAACTTGACCTTGAAATTTCTTGTCTTTCGTCCGCCTGTTACCTATTTGATTCAGAAAATAGGGATCAGCACTTAACTGAAGGCAAGGAATATATTGATCTTGCCAATACTTTAGGGGTGAAATATGTGCGTGTTCTAGGTGATAAAGAGCCTAACATAACGGGTTTCGTCGATCTCGAAGTAGTCAAACAAGGACTCATAACCCTCGCCGATTATGCAAAGGAAAAGCAAGTCACTTTATTAATTGAAACGAACGGCGTATTTGCCTCCTCTGAAACCATGAGAACTTTCATGACCTCCATAAAAATGGATAATGTTGCAGTCCTTTGGGACATCCATCACCCTTTTACCTTTATGAAGGAAAGTCTAGAAACCACTTATGAAAATTTAAAAGACTATATTCAATACATCCATATCAAAGATTCAATTATTGTTGAAGGTAAAGTTGTCTATAAAATGTTAGGTGAAGGTGCTATACCGATTAAAAACCTCATTAAAATGCTAAACAATCATTGTTATGAGGGCTACTTGGTTCTTGAATGGACCAAAAGATGGCAACAAAACTTAGAAGAACCGGGTATCGCCTTTCCCCATTTTATCAACACCATAAAATCTTATCATACCATTGCACCAAATGTCCTAACAGCTCAAGGACTTGTTAAGTTAACCATGGGAGAACTCATTGATCAAGTCGCAGACGCCTATCCCAACCATGAAGCCATCGCTTATGGCGATCAAGACTATAGAAGAACCTATGCCCAATTGAGAAAGGACATTGATGATGTTGCTAAAGGATTTATGGCTTTAGGGATTAAAAAAGGAGATAGCGTAGCTGTTTGGGCCACAAATTATCCCCAATGGATTACAGCACTCTTTGCAACGGCTAAAATTGGGGCTGTTCTAGTGACCGTCAACACCAACTATAAAATCTATGAAGCGGAATATTTGTTAAAGCAATCCGATTCAACCACCCTCATTTTAATGGAAGGCTTTAAAGATACAAATTATGCCGCCATCATCAATAAGCTTTGCCCTGAACTTGAGCACTGTGAACCGGGTAAATTAAACGCTGTAAAATTCCCATTTCTAAAGAATCTCATTTATTTGGACCCCAAATCCTATCCAGGGATGTTCAATTGGACGGATCTTTATGCACTCGGTAAGGATATTCCCGATGCAGACCTATATGCGATTCAATCTTCTTTAGATCCAGATGACATCATTAATATGCAATATACTTCAGGTACCACTGGTTTTCCTAAGGGTGTTATGCTGACCCATTACAATATTGTTAATAACGGAAAAAACATTGGTGATTGCATGCATTTCACAAAAGAGGATCGCCTTTGTATTCCAGTACCCTTCTTCCACTGCTTTGGACTGGTGCTTGGTCTATTAGCCTGTGTGACCCATGGCTCTACCATGGTTCCCCTAGATCACTATCATCCTGAAAAAGTAATGGCAACCTTAGATGGGGAAAAATGTACCGCCTGTCACGGTGTACCCACTATGTGGATTAACATGCTCAACCATCCAGACTTTAAAAAATACAATTATTCAGCCCTGCGAACTGGAATTATGGCTGGTTCCCCATGTCCTGAAAAGGCAATGAGGCAGGTTGTTGAAGAAATGGGATGTACAGAGATCACGATTGCTTATGGTCAAACAGAAGCTGCGCCTGTATGTACCCAGTCTAAAGCAGATGATACCATCGAGAGGAAAGTGACCACAGTCGGCCGCGCACTACCCTTTGTAGAGTGTAAGGTTATCGATCCAGAAACTGGCGAAACCTGTGACCATGGTGTGCAAGGTGAATTTGTCGCTCGTGGTTATAACGTAATGAAAGGCTATTACAAAATGGCAGAAGCAACAGCTTCTGCAGTAGATGCAGAGGGTTGGCTCCATACAGGCGACCTCGCTACTATGGATGCTGAGGGTTATTATAAGATTACGGGTCGTATGAAAGATATGATCATCCGGGGTGGCGAAAACATTTATCCAAAAGAAATCGAAGAATTTTTATACACTTTAGAGGGGCTCTTAGATGTTCAAGTTGTTGGGATCCCTGACAAAGAATACAATGAAGTGGTTGGTGCTTTCGTCATTTTAAGAGATGGTTCAACTTTATGTGAAGAGGATATAAAAGAACAAGTGCGCTTGAATATGGCAAGACATAAGGTACCAAAACATATTTTCTTCACAAAATCCTTTCCTATGACTGCCAGCGGTAAAATCCAAAAATACAAATTAAGAGAAATGGCTGCTGATCTGCTCCAATTGTCTGATGAAGATTTAAACGCAACTGTATAAACAAATAAGCAAAGACCTGAGAACACATCAAGTTCTCAGGTCTTTGTTTTAGATTCGGTTTAATTAACTTCTACTACCCATCCAAAAGTATCTTCTAATCGACCTGTTTGTATACCAGTCAATGTATCGTATACTTTTTGGGATAACTCCCCAATTTTTCCACCGTTCACTGTAAATATTTTTCCGTCCCAATTAAGTTCTCCCACTGGTGAAATAACTGCTGCAGTACCAGTACCAAAGATTTCTTCTAATGCACCGGATTGTGCTGCTGCGTATACTTCATCAATAGAAATCTTACGTTCCACAACAGGTAACCCCCAATGTTTAAGAAGCTCAAGGGTGGATTTTCTTGTGACTCCAGCAAGAATACTGCCTTCTAGTGAAGGTGTAATCACTTCGCCATTGATTTTAAAGAAAACATTCATTGTTCCAACTTCTTCAATATACTTGCGATCAACACCGTCTAACCACAATACCTGGGTATAACCATTTTCTTTGGCTCTTTGTTGTGCTTTAAGACTAGCAGCATAATTACCACCTGTTTTAGCAAAACCAATACCACCTTTGACGGCTCTGACATAATCGTCTTCAACCCATATCTTAACTGGATTAATACCTTCTTTATAATAGGCACCAACCGGCCCAACAATGATCATAAATTTATAAGTATTAGATGGACGCACCCCTAAGTAAGGATCCGTTGCTATAATAAAAGGTCTAATATAAAGTGCTGTTCCCGCTACTTCTGGAATCCAATCTTGATCAATGGCTACAATGGCTTTGATCGCTTGTAGTATATCTTCTTCGTTCACTTGAGGTATGCATAATCTTTCATTGGTTACATTTGTTCGTTTGATGTTTTGTTCTGGTCTAAAAAGAAGTACCTTACCTTCTTTTGTCTTATAAGCTCTTAATCCCTCAAACATTTCTTGTCCATAACGAAACACCATAGCTGAAGGGTCAAGAACAATCGGTTGATAAGGCTTGATCTCAGGATCATGCCAACCTTTTCCTTCGGTATAGGTCATCATAAACATATGATCCGAAAAATATTGACCAAAACCTAAGTTATCCGTATCCGTTGGTTTCTGTTTAGGTTGAGTTGTCTTTTCTACTTTAATATTTAGCATTTACAAAATGCCTCCTTTGCTCAATTCCCATGTGAGAACACACTTTCTTTGAATATAATAGAACGATTCATATAAATTGTCAAGTGAACTCCA
>CAZJIO010000027.1:31259-32079 GCA_964546035.1 uncultured Eubacteriales bacterium
GGCTAGTTCTTTAATTTTAACACAATTCATGGTATGATTAAAGAATTACTGTTATATTTTATTTTGGGAGGTATTTCATATGGCTTATACGACACATTTAAGACCAGAAAATAGAAAAGGGCCAGATTTATTAGTGAAATGGGTCAAAATTTCCCGTTATATTGCCTGGATTTTATTAGGTGTTTGCATACTTTTCATTGATCAAGCTAAACCCCGGACAGCCGGTTTCTTTGACCGTCTCTTCAATGTAAATGTTTATGCTTATTGGGATTTAAAACTGGTTACCTTTGCCTTTGTCATCGCTGTCGTCTTATTTCTCTTTTCCTTCATATCGATACTCATTAATGTCATGCGCTTAAAAAGAAAAACAGATCGTTTGTGCGTTTCTTTAATTATTTCATTAATCTCTTCCTCTATTTATATGCTCATATATTTGAGCAGTTTTGCAAACGCATAAAATAAAATAGGCTCAATTGTCCATCCAATAGAATATATTAAATTAACTCCCACTCTACTAGGTAAAATTTATGAGCGAAGAAAAAATAAAAGATCTGATTGCTCTTTTGTCAAAACATTTGTTTAAGGACTGTGATGAACTTTATCACATCAATATGGCCCAAGTATTTAGCATTAGTAACCTACTCATAAAGTCTAACATTCCGTATATTCTAACTTTTGCAGAAGGCACTAAATCAAGCGCAAAAGTCATTACATTAGCCATATATATTTCTCCTACTACCTCGATCACCAAAATTTATCAGTTAGAAGAAGGACAATTTAATTTATGATCTCTACCCCACTTTATAAGACTCACACTTGT
>CAZJIO010000027.1:32115-35651 GCA_964546035.1 uncultured Eubacteriales bacterium
TAGTGATAGGAAATAATAAAGGAGGGGTATTATGTTCGGATACATTCCATATGGCTACGGTTATGGTCCTTTCGGAGTAGGCGCTAACTATGGAGGCTCTTGGGGATGTTGTAGACCAGGCTATGGTGTTTTCTGTAGAAATCAATTAGGCAGAGGCGTCGGCTTTGGATACAGTCCATACCAGAACTATTATGCTGGTTATAGTCCTTTCAATCCTTATGCTTTTTACTAAGACAGGCTCCATGACCATCGCAAGTTTCTGATGGAGGATACATATAACGGTAGGTGTTATCATCTACCGTTGCTATCCCAACCAATTCACAAGATGCATGGTTTCTTTAAAACACACAGCTTTCAAAAAATCGTCTTCGTATTTACTGGAACACATCATGGGATGTCGACTTTTATATATTTGTCCATGCTTCAATAAATCTTCACATTGAATGGCTTCATTTCCCCATAAAAACCAGATTAAATCTGGTTTTTTTTGATCGATATACTGGATAACTTTCGCCATAAAGTGATCCCATATGTTCCTATGGGCATTTGCAGTTCCAATTTCGGTAGTTAGATATCTATTTAAAAATAAAACCCCTTGTTCTTCCATAGAATCAAACCATTCACGTGGTGGTTTAATCATAAACATACTGGTCTGGATTTCCCCCACTATATCTTTGTATTTTTTTATCTTTTCATAAGCATCAATGCCTGTAACTGATTTATGGATAAGCCTTACCATATTTTTAAGAGATACCTGCCGATAAGGTTGTGACCAATCCACTAAATTATTCGGTTGAAAGGCTCTTCCAATAGCTACACATTCATCATCCACTAAAGAAAAGTAAGGGTCTTGACCCAGGATACAGATTTTGATTTTATTCAGATCATTATTCATAAATCTGAGTACATTTTTAAGTTCCGGCGTATAGTTATTACCTAATTTCTCCTGAATACTTTCTAACAAAGCAAAGGTTTCATCATCCATCAATTCATTCCATGTAACTGATCTATTCTCATTGAGTAACATATATTCTCCTCTATTCTCCAAACATGATTGTCCCTCTTCAATTATATTTTCAAATGACGATCTTTGCAAGGGTTTGCTTTACTTACTCTAAACGAATACTTTATGAATAATAAACGAAGGCGCTTCATAAACTATTCGTACAAGACTACGCCTATATTTACTGCCTCTATTCATAAAAGGGTGAAATCATTTGAATATTTTGACTACTTATTCATTATATGTTATAATAATAACAGTTTTTGGCTTCTAACTTTAAGGATTGAGGATCATAAGGAGACAAATGAATGGAAAAAGAATTTAATATGCCACTTGAAGGGATTCAACTAGATCAAACTAAAGAAAAGCCAATTGAAGATCAGACCAATTCAGATGATACAATCAATAAGGCCGCGCTATTTTCTTATCTGATGTCTTAAAACGTGAAGGACCACCAAAGGTTAGATATATTGTCTAATATTTGGTGGTCCTTTTTATTTAATATCTCAATCCATATCCAAACTCATAGAGCAAATCTGCGGTTTCATTTCCAATATCATCAACATCCTTGTACCATGGCATTGGCAATTTACCTTTGAAGTTGGTATCACCAAAAAGTACTGGCACCACACCCTGGCCTTCAGATCCTGGTAAATAACACATCACCACACTATCCCAATCACCGATGAACTTATCAATTAATACTTGACGACCCGCAACAATAAGTGTGATAACAGGTATGTCATTTTCTTTTGCCAGGTCAATGGCTAATTTATTCTTTGGAGAGGCTTTAGCCCCAACAATGGATAAATCAGCCGTATCACCTTCCCACTCTGCATAAGGCATTTCTCCAAGTGCTAGGATCATCGCATCCGCTTCTGTTATTTTACTTTGATCCGTAATAAACTCTACGCCTACTTTTTCCCCATAAGCCTTGAGACCTTCTAGAATCGTTGTTCCTGGTGTTATTTTCGCAGTTGGTGAATCCAACGCACCTTGCCATTGCATTGTCCAGCCTCCCGACTGCATACCAATATCATTAGCAGCGGGTCCTGTAACAAAAATCTTTTGACCCTTTTGCAAAGGTAGTGCATTTCCTTCATTCTTAAGTAGCACTAAAGATTCACTAACAAGTTGTGCGGCTACATCACGATATTCTTGGGAACCTAACTCTGTTGCTTTTGTGCCTGTATCTTCTAAATAGGGGTCTTCAAATAAACCCGCATCAAATTTCACCGTAAGGATGCGACTAACCGCATCATCCACTCTTTCCTGAGAAATCTTACCCTCATTGACATTAATGACAATTGCGCCGATTGTCTCTAACCAAGCACTTGGCTCCATCAGCATATCAACACCTGCATTAATGGCCATTTGAACTTGATCATTAAAGTCTTTTGCATCTTCAAAAAGATGTATGGCTTCCCAGTCAGAAATGATAAATCCATTAAATCCTATTTCTGTTTTAAGAACATCTGTTAATAAATATTTATTTTTATGCATGGGTTCACCATTAAAGCTACTAAATGACGCCATCACAACGTCTACGCCCGCCTTTACAAGCTCTTGGTAGGGCTTTAGGTGAATAGCTCTCAAATCCTCTTCTGTTATGATAGCATCTCCACGGTCGATGAGATTACCGCCATTTCCTGTGCCAAATTTGACGCCTCCATCCGCCAGATAATGTTTCGCCGTTGAAATAACACCACCTGCCTCATGCCCTTCATAATAGGCCTTTCCAAGAGCAGAAACAAGATCTGGATCAGAAGAAAAAGACTCATAAGTCCTTCCCCATCTAGGATCTTTTGCAATGGCTACACAAGGTGAAAAATTCCAAATGATCTTTGTTAATTTCATTTCATCCGCTACGATAGCTCCCATTTTCTTTACTAGCTCTGGATTGTTCGCAGCTCCAAGACCAATGTTTTGTGGAAAAATAACCGCATTTTTTACATTGGAATGGCCATGAACTGCATCAATACCATATAACATGGGAATCTTAAGGTCTCTAGATAAAATGGCATCTTGATAACCGGTCATCAGTTGGTCCCATTCATCTAGCGTTCCTTTACCTGGCACACCGCCACCACCGCTTAATACAGAACCTAAGCTATATTTCTTTAAATCATTTGCTCCAACTGCATAAAGTGCACCTTGTACCATCTGCGCTGCTTTATCTTCTAAGGACATTTTACTCAATAAATCTGTCACCCGTTCCTGAGTGCTATAAGTTGGATCTAAATAAATAGCTTCATTGGTTTCATTAGGTTCATCCACTTCTACTACTTCTGTTGCCACTGCTTCCGTTGTAGGATTTGTGTCTTTAATGATTTCTGGATCCTTTTGGCTCTTAGAACATCCCATTAAGTTTGACAACAACATAGTTATTATAACAATTGCTAAAATTCTTTTCATAACTTGCCTCCCAATATGAATCAATATTTGCTTGTTTAGTATACGCAATGGCTATGAATTCCATATGAATTTCAAAGATTTTTGCCTATTTACTTCTTTTTTGATTTCATATATAATA
>CAZJIO010000027.1:35684-40157 GCA_964546035.1 uncultured Eubacteriales bacterium
TTTTAGACAAAGGAGTGTTTTTATGCTAACAGATATACTTTCTGGTTTACTTAAGCAAGGCTTTGTTCAAGCAGGCTATGATATGAAATATGGTGATGTGGTGAGATCACAAAGACCTGATTTATGTCAATTCCAATGCAATGGCGCTATGAGTGCTTCAAAGCTCTATAAAAAGGCACCTTTTATCATTTGTGATGAAGTTGTTGCGATCGTCTTAACTTTAGAATCTGCTTCTATGATTGAGAAAATCGAAACAATAAAACCTGGCTTTATTAATATTACTTTAAAAGATGCTTATCTATCCTCATATATGAACGCACTTATAGCCGATCCAAGAGCTGGCTGTCAGCATGTTGACAATCCCGCCAAGTTCGTCATTGACTTTGGTGGCCCTAACATTGCAAAACCCCTACATGTAGGACATTTACGTTCTGCCATTATCGGCGAATCTATTAAACGCCTCCTCAAATTTATGGGACACGACGTCATTGGAGATACACATCTGGGAGATTGGGGTCTTCAAATGGGTATGATGATCGCTGCTTTTCAGATGAAAACGCCGGATCTTCCTTATTTCAATCCTGACTACAAGGGTGAATATCCTTCAGAAGCACCTTTCACACTTCTAGATTTGAGCGAAATGTATCCTACTATGAGTAAACTCAGCAAAGAAGATCCAGAAGTGCTAAAAGCCTGTAAAGAAGCCACTTTCCAGCTTCAAAATGGCAATAGAGGTTACTTGGCTTTCTGGCAGCATATCGTCAATATATCTTTAGATGATATTAAAGAGAATTATCAACGTCTTAATGTAGATTTTGATCTTTGGTATGGTGAGAGCCATAGCCAACCCTATGTAGAAGCCGTTGTCAATCACCTGAAGAGCAGAGGGGTTGTTTACGAGAGTGAAGGTGCAATTGTTGTAAATGTTGCTAAAGAAGAGGATGACCAAGTCATTCCCCCTCTACTCCTTTATAAAACAGATGGCTCCATTTTATATACCACAACTGATCTAGCAACTTTATATCAACGTATGCAAGACTTCAACCCAGATTATGTTCTTTATGTTGTGGATAATCGACAAAGCACCCACTTCAAGCAAGTCTTTCGCTGTGCCTATCAGAATGAACTTGTTCCTGAAAAGGTTTGTCTAGAACACATTGGGTTTGGTACCATGAATGGTAAAGATGGCAAACCTTTTAAGACAAGAGATGGCGGCACTATTAAGCTATCAGATCTCATCGATATGGTAGAAAACAATGCTAGAGAGAAAGTTCGCGATAAAAACGATTTAGATACTGAGCAAATTGCTCAGCTCATTGGCCTTTCTACCTTAAAATTTGCTGATCTTTCCAATTTCAGAACAAAGGATTATGTTTTTGACCTTGATAAGTTCTCCTCTTTTGAAGGTAAAACAGGACCTTACTTATTATACAGCTATGTACGACTCAATAACATTGTCAATAAATTATGCGAACTTCAAATAGCACCTCAATCAATCATCGAACCTGCAAGTGATATTGAAAGAAATCTTTTCTTGAAAATTAACGATCTTCCTGAAGCACTCAATATGGCGGCTCGAGATCGTGCCCCAAGTGTGATTTGTGAATATGTTTATGATTTGTCTACTTTAATCAATAGCTTTTATCACACCCATCACATTCTCAGTGAAGAAAACAAGGTTAGACAACAATCATGGATGGCTCTTTGTATCCTTCTATTAAAAATCATGAATATTTGTCTAGATATTCTAGGCATTAAACCTCCAGAAAAAATGTAAATTGACAAAATCGAATGGGACTAAGAGATTGTATTCTCTTAGTCCCATTTCAATGTAAGTAAGGGTTATTCAGGTTTAGCTTTCTCATGTCCATTCTTGGCTTTACCCTGAATTTCTGGAACAGGTTTTTGTAGATTGTTTTCAAAATGTTGTTTTTTATTACTTTCAGTGCCATGTGCATCTTTACTCTCAGGATCTGGTCTTCTCATACCCGCTTTTGCCATAATAATCTCCTTTGTAAATACATAATCACTCTTATATTTTATCTCTATTTTCGTTCTTTAATCCTTTAATTTTTGACAATTCTTCTATTTCTTTTCATTCGAAGCAATGATATAATGAAATTACAACAATATAAGCAACGCATTATAAATAAATAAGAATAGTAAAGGAGACTTTGATATAAAAAAAAAAAACATAACCGATATTTTTTGAAGTCATCGATGGTTGTAATGGTCGTGTTGAATTGGTTACCTCTGATGGGGATTGTTTGAATTTGAAATCTAAACTATCACAATATTTTTCTTTAGCTCAAATTTTTAGCGATGGTAACATACCGGAAATCGAGATCAACGCATCAGACCCAGAGGATATGAAATTACTTATTAATTATTTAATACAAGGATAAGACCCATTTGGGTTTTATTTTTTTTCCACTTCTGTTGATGCGCCAAAAAATCCTGTTAATAACTGATATACTTCACCGCTCTTTTTTTATACAATTGAAACATCAAATCGATTTACAGGAGGCTTTTATGAAAAAAAAAATTCTATTATCACTTTCACTTTTATTATTAATCTCAGGTTGTGTGAAAAAAGATGTACCAACAGTTTTGCCGACAGTCACTACTACCGAAATTACTACCGAAATCATAACTGAAACCCCAACAGCAGAAGAGGCATTTGTTTTACCGGATTACTTTGTCGTTCCTTTGGCTGACAATTCGACAAATAAAACCATGATCCAAGTGACTTCCTTTAGTAAAACCTATCCTTTTAATTCCTATATGATCACCTCTGCTAGTGAAACAAAAGTTGTTCTAGATCAGGCAGCAGCTTTATCAAGACTTATGTACGATTTGGCACCTGATCTTATCGTAAGTTCACACGAGCATTCTGATCATTACAATCCAGTGTTTTTAAAGGATTACTCAGAGGTGCCTCAAATCGCCTATACTGTAGAAGATGTAACCGTAAAAGATGCTCATGTCTACACCATTGCTTCTTCTCATTTTGACAACAAACTAGATACCACACCCTTGTCCAATGTCCTTATCGTTGTAGAGGTTGATGGCCTTAGAATCGTTCATATGGGTGATATTGGTCAGACAGAACTCACCCAAGAGCAATTAGATCAACTCGGCGAAATAGATATTGCCTTTATGCAATTTGAAAACTCTTTTTCTACTATGTCAAATGGCAATTTGAAGGGCTATAATATTGTGAACCAAGTGAATCCAAAAATCATCATCCCAACCCATTATAATAAAACAAGTGTTGATCTGTTAACAGAGCGATATGGGGAAATTGAACAGTTCAACAACGTATTCACTTTAACCAAAGATGACTTACCCCAAGAAACAAAAGTAATCATCATTGATAACACCCTTACATTCGAAAAAAAATAGTAATTTTCTTGACTTTAAAGACTTAGTAGAATATAGTAGTCCTATGAAGTAACACTAATGAGGTGACCTATGCTACTAAGTGCCCTAAAAAAAATCGGCTTCACACAACAGGAAGCCATTATTTATATTTATTTATGCAAAAATGGAGAACTTACAGGTTATGAGGCTGCAAAGCTCTCAGGAATCTCGCGTTCAAATGCATATGCAGCCTTATCCAGTCTGGTAGATAAGGGCTACGCCCATATTATCGAGGGATCTTCTTCAAAATACTGTGCCGTTCCAAAAGAAGAATTGATTCGAAATGCACAAAGAGAATTTTCCGAACATATCCAAACCATTCAGGAGCAACTTGAGTTTAATACCACACATTTAGAACCCTATATTACCATAACCGGAGAAACCCATATTCTAAGCAAATTAAAAAATATTATTGAAACATCCGAAAAGCGCATTTATATTTCATGTAATAATGAAGTTTTATTACTTTTAAAAGATGAACTGCTTATTATGATTGAAAAAGGACTTAAAATTGTTATACTTGCTCCGAATGATTTACCAATGACTTCTGATCACATCTATTACCCCACTGAGGAACGAGATTCCTTTAAACTCATTGCAGATACTTCACAAGTGATTGCTGGAACTTTTAATCAATGCTTGTATTCTAAAAATTTAACCTTACTTACTTTGATTAGAGAATCCTTTATTAACGAAATTGCTATTACCGAAACAAAATAAGCATAATATCATTTGCTTTTTGGTCATCCTTATTTTAAAATAGAAATAGCGGTTAACTTGGTTAATGGGGGAAATGGTATGAATAAAAAAATAGCATCAATACTTCGGTTAAAATTGATGTATCATTCAGATGATTCAAAAATCTATCAGTATATCTTTAGTTTTAATTTAAGAAGAGGATATTATCTTTTTTCAACCAATACCCTTATATCTTCTCTATTACTTACTTTTTTTCTTTATTCATATAATGAAACAAATACGCCACATTTTTTAACTTCTGCTCTTTTATGTGTGGCGCTTTTGTTATTTATTTTTATATTCTTGATTATT
>CAZJIO010000028.1:0-7504 GCA_964546035.1 uncultured Eubacteriales bacterium
CATCGGTGGTTGCATCGGTGGTTGCATCGGTGGTTGCATCGGTGGTTGCATCGGTTGTTGCATGGGTGGTTGCACGGGTTGCTGCATTGGGGTTTGCATCGGTGGCATATACATAGGGGGTTCGTTAGTTGGCACCGGCACTTCGTAAGGTGCATATCCCTTCATACTATTTCCATTTGGGCTGATGTTCATATACATTGGATAAATATTCTTATACTTTCTCATAATTACTCCCGAATTTTGTTTCAATACTAATATATGAGTCCAAAAAAGGGGTTGTGATTAATATTCAAAATTTATGACAGGTATGGCACCATAAAGATACGTCTTATCTTCTAATTCATTGTAGGTAACAGATAAATCCATATTAATTTTTTCTCCATTTGCTGTAACGTAATCCTCAACATCCTTTGTATATCCATAAACGCTTTTGAGTTCATCTTCAAAATAAACCGATTTCACTTCTCCATTGAGGGCTTGGACCAATTGGGTCATAATGGCTTTTGCCTTATTTTCTGAGACAGCTCCTGATTTACTAGCTGTGATGGTAAGGCCAATAGTAGGTCTCATTTCTAACTTTGCAAAATAATCCCCAAGGAGTTCTTGAAAATAGGTGATGCTCTGACATTTATTATGAAGTACTAAATTGACGATTAAGTAATTTTTTGCTTGGTAGGTTTGCCCATCTACTGGTGATATGATTTCAACAAATTGTACCCGCGTTGTGGCTTCTAACGCTGTTTTTGTTAGGGTATAGGTTTTTTTAGTATCGCTTTCTTCAATGACTGGTGTCACCCCTTCAATCCCTAAGCTGCTCGCTGCTGCTTTGACCACTTCACCGATTTCTGTCATTTGCATATACTTAGGCATATACTCACCCCAGATATTGAGTTCCGCCTCATTGAGTTGGAAAGTGGTGTCAGCGAAAGCTTCGACAAATTTCTTGCTCCCCTCAATGCTAGACGTTTGTACACCTCTCATGAGCAGTACCCCAACAACAATGACAATCACATAGGCGAAAATCTTCTTATAAACACTTGTCATCCCAGCCACCTCACCCGTTTTCTTACTTACATTATGGACGGATTTAGTGCGATATATACAAAACCCCTTTCAAATTTCTTTGAAAGGGGTTACATTTACTTCGTTTCATAAAATTGTTCAAGTACTCTGGATAACAGTATGGCACATTGTGCTCTTGTAGCCTTTGTGTCTGGTGTATAGGGTGCGTAAAAAGAATCTCCTGGTTGAACGATACCCAATTCAACCATATCAGTAAAATCATTGTTACTCCAGTGTTGCTTTAAGGTATGGGGGTATACGGGCCTTCCATCTTGTTGATAAAGTGTAAAAGTCCGATTAATAATTGCTAATATTTCACCAAGGGTAACATTACCCTTGGGATCAAAAAGTCCATTTGATTTGCCTTTTAGAATATCTTTTTCTGCCAGTGTCGTTATAAAGGGATGGGCCCAATCTGTTGAAATAACATCTTTAAAAAGTGAAGTACCCTTTGTAGACAGGGTATACTCCGCTGTTTTTGTAACCATTTTAGCAATCTCTGCTCGGGTTACTGGATTGTTAGGTTTAAAGCTACCATCTACATACCCAGTGATGATATCTCTATGGTACAGGTTTAAAATGCTGTTCCTTTGGTTCTCATCCTTTGGTAAATCAGATAAAGTTGTGCTCTTGTCTCCCTCTTTTTCTAGGATAATTTTCATAGGGAATTGGTATTTAGTCCCTTCTATCCTTCGGGTATCCCAACCTGCTTCCACAGTAGTTCCCGTTTGATAATTGATTCTTAAGGTATGTGGGTCAATCAAGGTCCAACTCGTTATGCGAATACCTTCCTTATTGGCACCTGATTGCCACTTCAAGTGAACTGTGGCACTTTCATCTGACTCAACCTTAATTTCACAGACCACACGGTCTAAGGCATATGTACCCACAGACATGAAAGCAATGAGAAGCATGGTTATGATAAAGATTTTTATGGGCTTCATAAGATCATCCTCACTTAGTTGTTAATTTTAGACCATAAAGCAAATAATTCGCCATAGGTCAATGCCTCTTTAGGTCTTGAGCCATTGGTTTTGCTGATCATACCCACTGTGACTGCTTTAGCCATAGCCCCTTTATAGGTTGCCCCAATGGAAGCATCCCCACTAACAGCTTTAAGGGCTGCAGCTGTTGGTTGAATCGTGGTCTCATGAAGAATTTCATAAGTTCTCACAAACATACTGATGGCTTCTTCACGGGTAATCTGGGTTTTACTTGAGGAATCATTGGTTTTAATTTTTGCATATTTTAAATCGGTCATGATCCCTTTCGTCACCACTGCATTTAAATCGATCTCATTGAGATTTTGTGCCAATGGGTAGATGACGTTGATCATTTTAGTTTCTGAGACCTTGTTATTTGGATTATAATTCGTGAGTCCTTGGATGGTATAGTCTAACATAACATCTTTTCTATAGGGCAGGGACCAATGGGTTTTGTCTGAAGCAATGGTGGAATTATCCACCACATAACCACTGTAAACACCTACTCTAGCTGTATCAAAAGACATATATCCTGTACTGCTGTTAAATGTTGAAGGTAATTTTTGCCATTTGTTTTGTACATCCTTAACTGTAGCGATCCGATTAACTCTAAACTGTTCATATAAATTATTGACTAAAAGCTCTACGCCTAGGGGCTGATCGGTATACTTCATGGTTTGATACAGTTGATCACTTTTGACAGAAATCCCCAAATTCACAGCAGATGCAACAGCCCTAATGGGTTGTCCCGCCATTTGCTCTACCAAATAAGTCTTGCCCAAGGTTTCAATTTGTATTTTAACATCAGGTGCCACGCCATACTGCTTGACCTGTTCACTGACACTTGCCACAATTGCACCATGAGGAATTGTTAATTTTATTGGGCCAGCATCGATGACCATATCTATTTTATAGGTATTAAAAGCCTCCATAATCACATAGGGAATGCTAATAATGCGCTTAGTGATGGGCTCTTTTTTGTATGCCGCTACATCGATTTCGTAGATATAGAGGTTTTGATTAATGAGATTGGTGATAAGTCTTTGGTCAACATTGTTGTCCTTTGTACCGTCTTGGCTCGCCCCGTTGTCTCTAAATCGATATTCTAAAATATCTGAATATTCGTTATAAATGATTTCATAGTTCTCGCTAGGCAGTACAATTAAATCTCGGTCAATAATCCCATCATATTCATCTCCGATGGAAACGGTAATGATTTTAATGGTAGGTGAATATCCTGTTGAATCTTTTGTAATCACTTGACTTGCTTTTTGACCCGTGACAGTAAGTCTTGTCTTAACCCGTAAATAATAAGCTCTGTTGGGTATTAACTCATTGATTTTCACTAAGTTCTTTCGCAAAAATTCAATGCTATCTGGCGCCACATCGTCTTTGCCTCCCGTACTTTCAATGTAGATGGGATCGATGAATTTAGGGTTATCAGACACCTCTAAAACGTAAGTGTAGAGCCTCTTAACTTTTAAAGTGGTTGCCTGGGCCACATCTTGATTATCCAGCACCCATTCAACGGCTAGAAAGTTATCTGTTACACTCGCATCATAACCATAGAGCTTCATATTTTCTAAAGAAGCTATACCAAACCCATTGGGTGGATAAGGATTACTGATGTCCCGTGTTTTTCCAAGAACGGCATTGCTCCAATGGGATAAAGTATTTTTACTGGGTTCCTTAGCTCGAATCCAAAAGTAATATTCTGTGTTTGGAAAAAGATCCTCAACAATCACCTCAAAATATTTACCGTTTTTAGGGTATTTTGGATCAAGGGGGTTGGAGGGCAAGGACCACGCGTAAGGTACTGCCTTTGTAAGGTCTTCAAACTCTGAGTAAACCAGTTCGTAGGTAAAGTCCAGGTTGTATTTCCAGGTTAGTGTAATTGAAGCATCCGAATAATTGCTGACATATAGATTGGGAACCGTTGGATCTGGTACAATCACAACATCAGTAGGTTTTGTGGATACAACAATTGGGGTTGGGTAATGGGCATATAAGAGGTCGCCATTTAATACCTCCCTATAAGGATAGAGCATAAACAAGTAAGAGGTGTTGGGTAATAAACCTTCTTCTCTATAAAGCAGTTTTGAAGGTGAGGTGATATCACCCGTTGGCACAATGGTGGACCAGTTTATGGGTATTGTGCCATTTTTATCTGCGGCAATCATTTCTTCATAATATTTGGTAAAATCATAGGTTGGATCTGAGATTTTTTTTGCTGCTATGGTAGCAATAACATCAGCATAAGGTATCCGTTTGAATTTGTATTTGATGTCGGTAACGCCAAAAGCATCTTGTCCTAAATCTACCAGTCTACTTTGTATGGTTTTAGGGGCACCCGTATTAACCGAATTTAAGTAAGTAATAAATTGATCAATAACCGTTTGACCTTGATATACTGGAAAATACGTAGAGCCTGTTACCTTAGTTCCTGAGACCACACCCGTTGGGCTCACCCACACTTCGTGTCTCCAGGAGGATAAAGCTTCATTTGATGCTGCTTCTGCAGATATAACTTCCCACCAAGATTCTTCCCAGTTGATGGTTATACCCGTATCTGTAGTTGCAGAATCTTTTACTGCTAGTGGGGGCTTGGTGATAGATGGGGGCTCATAGGCATCTCCATCGTAACCGTAATATAGGGAGACAATTGTTGGTTCAGAAATCAGATCACCATTTGCAGTCTTTTTCTTTGCCACTATTTTTATGTAGTACAGTTTACCAGGAATAATGGGCTCTAGCTCGCCCGAGGTTTCATCATAATAAAACCCTAATTTTTGTGAGTAACCATAAATCTTACTGCCATCTGAAATGTTATTACCCGTTGTTCCTGAACCATAACGCATGTCAGAAAATGCCTTAATACCATAGGCCATGGCCTCTAGGGATTCTGTTACCCAAATGTCATAATAAACATTAGAATCAAAAATATATTTATTGTAGGTTGGTGAATCTAAATCCACATCAATTCTTTGGAATGCTCCCCAAACAAGGTTAATCCCTTGGTTGTTATCTAAGAGATGATAGGTGTTATTTAGGCTGAGTAATGGATTAAGGTTCCCGGCATAAGTATAGCCCGGAACAAAATATTTTTGGGATAAAATCAATCTAATTTCTTCAGTTGTATGATTAGATTTCAAGTCATTAAAAATTTCTTCGGAAAAAAGAGACGGTACATGTGGCTTGGTGGGTGTAATCAACAAATCTGACGGCACATAAGTCACAATATTTGAAACCGGTTCTATCTCTGGCTTTGATTGGTCATCGCCTACAGCACGATAGACAAATTTAATCTGGTACTGTGTTTCCTTAGTTGGACTCGGCACCTTATAGTAGCCAATGATCGCAGAGCTACCATCAAATATGACCACATTGCTGCTTTGACCGCCAACATATTGTAGCAGGGTGGCTTCAACTAACCCATATTCATCTTTATTTTGACCGACCTTAAAACTTCCTGGAATGTCCCACTCTAAACGTATGTAGTCCCCTTCTTCAAAAAGACTCATCTCTACATTCGTCGAACAGGTTCTAATAACCGGGTAGTTTCTATTTCTCATGACAGATTTGTTGTTGTAATATTCCACCGTGGGTTCTACCATAACAGAATAAACCTGCCCTGGATAAATATTCTCTTCAATGGTGTAGGCTAATTTATTTCTCTTTGTTACAGGATCATAAAATTGCTCTACATCAGCACTGTCTGAAGTGAGTGCAGTAATTTCCCCTTCTTTATTATTCAAGAGATCTTGTTTTGACTTATTGGTATAATCACCAATGGCATAAACAATGGTGTAAGTAAAATCTGTAACCCCTAAGTCATCCCAGATGACTTGTATAGAAGACTCCGTTGTTTCAAAATCCACATTTAAATCTGTTATGGCGTAAGCACTTTCAGCAATACCAGACACTGGAGCCAGATCATAACCCGTCCCAGCAGCATTTAAATGGTAATGAAAGGGCTTAACTTCCATTTTGTAAAGAGAGCCCGTATCTAAATTTATTTTTTCATGCATGAATACAGAGTGATCCGTAAATTCCTGAGATCCGCTGTTGATTCTAATGGTACTGTCCGTGCCTCTTGTTAAATTATTAGACACGATTTCATAAAAATCTGGTGTATGAATTAAGGTTGGATCTGGATCGTTTACCCAACTATCAGGATCCTCCCACTGAACAGTCATGGTTGGCTTAATCAAAGGTTTTCCCGTTACAACATCCTGTCCAGCCACATAGTAGACCTCACCGATACTGACTTCACTCACAGATATTTGTATATTTCCTTGAGCTGGTACTGCTGTCACACTTAATAGCCATGTAATTGCAATAAACAAAGCTAATAATCGTCTTTTCATTGTTGTCCCTCCTACCAATTTAAGCCCTTATCAATTTTTGTCAATAAACCTATAAATTCTTTTACTGTCACCTTGTTGTTGGGTTGAACCATCCCATTATTGAGTGGATAGATATTCATGTTGGCTCCAATTAACAAGGTATTTCTATAAGCTTCATTGACGCTACTCAAGTCTTGAATCAGATTATAATTTAATATTTTTGCATTGCTTAAGGTAATCGTGTGTTTTTTTGCGAAGACCAAGGTATGGATATATAGAATTTCCGCTCTTGTCATATCGGTATACATATTTGTCGATGTAACGGTGATGCCTTGAGCTTTTAAAAACTGCTGTGCATCACTACCCATTGGCGCACCTAGAAGTCTTCCTAGGGCTGGAAGCATGCGATACTTGGTTATATTAACTGTCCCTTGGCTAAGCTCACTGGAATTAAATATATCCCATAAACTGTACTTATTGATGATGTCAACTTCATCGGTTGTATATTTTCCAGCATAAGAGGTTGAACTGACTTCTTGAGGCACTAAAATATAAGAAGTCATATCCGCTGTTTCGACAACATACCTCTCATTCATATATTGAGCTGTTTGTACTTGCCAACTTGTGCCCACTTTTTTCAGAGCCTGTAGCGTTGTGCCTGTTGCTGTTGGCAAAATATTCAGTGTCATGTTTTTAGCTAATAGGGCAACTGGCTTAGTGAGGGTTAATAACTTATTGGTAAAAGATAGATTACAACTGAATCTATAATTGGTCTTTACCACCTCTATGGCATCTTGGGCAATCTTTAGCATGTTTTTATCATCAATGCCCTTGTCTAGCTCCACAGAAAGCGCACTCATCAAGAGGTTTCTTTTCCAAGAAACGATGGTAGTGAGTTCTTTTCCCATGACTAAATCCAATTCGTTTTCAATTTCATTGCTGCCAACTATTTCCACTTTTATTTCAACAAGTGCACTGGCCGGCACTTTAGAATTGATCTTACTGCTTACTGAACTAGAGTCAATGGTTATTTTGATATAATAGTCTTTAGCTGTGGTACCATATTTTTGGATTTCCGAAATCTGATCATTAATGGCCTTTGTTATGTCTTTC
>CAZJIO010000028.1:7520-10770 GCA_964546035.1 uncultured Eubacteriales bacterium
GAATAAGGGCGAAGGCTAACACTTTGGCCAGGCAGATCTACTTTCAAGGTCACTCTATTTGCATTGACAGCTTCCATTAATTCCCCAGGTAAATAAATGACATTGGTTTTAACAGGCTCTACAAATAAATTATAAGTACCATTAACTCTTGCTTGTATCTCCCCAACTGCGTAACTGTCTCGATACTTCACTACATTTTTAAGGAGTGTTTTTTCCAGAACATAGTAAGGGGTGTAAGCAAGATCTTTTACTTTTTCATCATAATAGTCCAAATATTCTTTGTACTTTATTTCTTTATCGTATTCTGTTTGATCGAATTCCGTCCTGGCAATAATCCGTTCAGAAAAAGGAGATTTTGGATAAACCTGTGTGCCATCTGGCAATATATCCATTGGCTTGGTTCGATCTTCAATTCTCACCTTTATGCTATAGGCTTTTCCAGGCTTAAGACCCGTGATTTTATAATAGAGTCTCGTATACCCCACCTCCCCATCCTGTCTTTCTACGAGGAGTGTAGCTGGGTATTTGGTGCTGGAATAATCGGCATCCTCTTCTGCTTTCACAAAGATTTCCATGATGTATGCGTTGGTTAAGTCAGCGCCAAAAGGAATAGGCGCATCAAAACGGATGATACTTTCCTTTTTAGGATTGTAAGTATATCCAGAATTGTAGGTCACTGCTAAATTAATTGGACCTTTAACTGGGGCTGTTGTTAAGGTATCTTTTTGCCATGGTGAAGCAGAATTGATGGTTCCACCCACCACATTAATGGTTCTTGCATAGTAGTAGTAAACTTTGTTGGGTGTGTTACTACCATCTATAATGGAGATGCTCTGATCGCCTAAGGTCAGTAAACTGGCTGGCTGATTGACCCACAATCCAGTGGTTCTGTTGTACTTTTTAAGTACCGCAATGCCACCTTCTACAATAATACGCCACATCTCAACCTGTTCTGTTGCAAGAATGGGTGCTGTTATAAGATTTTCTAATTGAATACCGTTGGAACTTACTACATCGGGTAGCGATATGTCTTCAATACTGATGACTTCAAAGGCATACATATCTTGGGCAAATGTGATTTCATCAGGATATTCCCAACTCAATTTTGAACTGATTAAGGCATCCCCTACGAGTTCTGCTTGAAAGTTCTCCACTGACAAGGGTATTAAATCCCCTTCATTGGGTGGGTCTTGAATAGCTGGTGTGGTCACGCTCAACATACTCGATGGCTCAGACATTCTGAAGCTGGTTTCATGGGTGTCATCCACGATGTTGATAACGTCTAATTTTGTAACAATTCTGATGTAATAGTTGGTATTTCTATCAAGCCCCAACAGATCATGGGATATCATAGTATTGATGTCCATCGGTGAATCGATATCAAAATAGGTTACTTTATTGTTTCTTAATAACTCAATTAGGGTTAATCCCGTGGTATTATCATCCCAATTCACATATTCATCATCAAGGTCCAGTGGATCCATATTCAAAATGGCATCTGCACTTTGAGAAATATAAATGCCGTAATACAACTCATCAATTTTCTTATCTAGGGGATAAAGCATATGATCTTCATAAGTGTTAACCTCTACAGAATGCCAATCTAAGGTAATGCCTAGAGGATCTTTTGGATCCGTTCCACTCAGTAGTGGCTCATATGACAGACCACTGGCAATAGGTATATCGTATTTCATCATACTTAAAGATAAACTGATGGGGATTGAGAGATAACTGACCCCAATTTTGCCATCCGATAAGGTGATGGCTCTAACACGTACATAATTAATCCCTGGAAATTCAAAACTATATGGCGTTGTTGATTCTGATACGGTATAGGTATTGGTATCTTCATTAGCAACCGTATTAACTACGTTAGTCCACTCATCATTTGAATAAATGCCAATGTCATCTATTCTAAAAAGTTCATCCGTGATGTTATAACCCTCTAAGTAATTGATCCTTGTAGAAGGGTTTTCATTTCCTGATACATTGGCATGCTTTTGAATGATGTATGCGCCATCATCTTTTAAGACCTCAAAAACTTTTATGACTTTAAAGGGATTTGCAGCAGAATCTGTTGGCACATCGTTGACCAGTAATTCATAATAAATTCTATCATTGCTGTCATTGAGATCTGCATTTTTAAATATCGTATCTAACTCCATGGTATTTCTGTTGTCGGGTGCTGTGAAGATCAAATCAAACTGGACCTTTGATGGATCTGTTAGGTTCAAATCGTCTGAAGGTACCACATATAGATTGTCAATGGCCTCTATTTTAGGCGTGGTTGGCGGCACATTTACATCATCTTTCGCACGGTAATTCAATACCTGTGAGATCAGTTCTGTTCCAGCAAAATTAATTAATACTTGGTAGACATCTTGACTGCTATCCGCTTTAAAGGGAACAGGAATGAAAATATTATCACTGGATTCCTCACTACTAAAGTAATGCCTTACCCACAAGTCATCATCTGGATCGAGCTGTGGCTTAATAACTTTGCTGTATAAAACCGTGTACTCCACTTCATCTTGGGAACCCACATCATAAGGAACAATGTCTAAATAGGCTTCAGACATATTGGATCTGCTTAATTCATAAGCCATATAGGTATAGGCAAACTTCGTAATGGGCAGAAAACTGCCAAACTGATAATCGGTAAACCCAGATTCAACCTGTATATCTATGGTCACGTTATAAATTTTACTTGAGCCGAGTTCTGCCCATTCAACAATTTCATTTTGTAAGGCTAAAGTATCTTTATCTTTTACAATATCAATTTTATACTGACCTGTACCAGGATTATAAACATAAGTCACACCTGCGTTGACGGTGGTCTCATTGGGCAATTCATCCATTGCTTTAGGTCCGCTACCCGCTCCATCATTCAAGTTGAAGCTAAAATCTGTATAATTATCTGACGCAATATCTGATATTTCTACGATGGCTTTAAGGGTCTTGAAATTTGTAGTAGCCGCGCCATAAGTCCAATTTGCAAGGTTCAATTCCTTGGGCTGCATAAAAGTAATTTGCAAGCCTGGTTTTGAACCTGGATTCACACTGCCTGGAAGGGGGATTGGATTGGTCTCAATGTTGCTTGCAAGGTCGTCACTGATTTCAAGGTGAGTAGGGGTCACTTCAAAATCTTCCAAATTTTTAAGTATTTTAATCGTTTGAGTTTCTAAAGAGGGGTTCGTGTAGGTTATTGGTAGTACCGTCCCTGCCACATATCCCACTACCAGATAATAAA
>CAZJIO010000028.1:10799-11374 GCA_964546035.1 uncultured Eubacteriales bacterium
TTGATAAAAAGTCCCATTTGATGATGACCTTTTTTCCATTGACCTGAATAGCAATACCCGAGTAAGTACTACTGGCATTTTTTAAAATGGTATATTTAAGGGCTCCTGATACATTGTCAACAAGCTTACCCGCATCATATTTCCAATCAGGTACACTTGCCTCATAATCCATTTCTAAATAGGATTTACTTACTTCCGATTGGGTAATATTACTTATGGCTAAAGTGTTAGCATCCATTTGTTCGATTTTATAAGTAATTTGGAGTTGGTCATATTGTTGTTCAAAGTGAACGGTTGTTTTCTTACCGCTTTCTAAATAATACGTTAAGTCATAACCGCCTGAGGTAACCATTTCACCTTCTAAGAAGATTTCATTATCTCCTGCCTTATTTTGTACGATGTTTAAGGCTGTATCTAGGGTGTCATTTTTATTCCATCTTAAAATATTAGTAGCAGCATATACGGTGCTAGTAGAATTTTCATTGATTTGGAATAAATTTATGAGCATCATCATTATTAAAAATAAGGCCAAGCGTCGTTTATTCATGGTAGTGCCTCCATTAAGTAGGTTGCAA
>CAZJIO010000028.1:11410-21095 GCA_964546035.1 uncultured Eubacteriales bacterium
TAATTATCGGCAACTTTTAGGTGTTACGTGAGTGTTTTCAATATTACAATTTGTTTACAAGCCATAAAGGTCTTCAAAAAAAACACATCCGCATGTATGCTACGGATGTGCTTTGACAGTTATTCTTTATCGCTACCAATGTGCTTAGCCACTTCTATCCTGGCTATCGCACGCATTAAGGAAGCCTTCAACATTTTTTGAGAAATATCTTGCTTATGTTCTTGCTCTAAAAGGGCTTGGGCTCTTTCCTTTGCTTGCTCAGCTCGATTGACATCGATTTCTGATGGCCATTCAGCCGCGTCAGTTAAAATCATAACGCTTTCCTCTTGGATCTCAACAAACCCACCATGTAATACAGCTTCTAGGCGGCTTTTATCATTAATGATAACCACCAATCCGCTGGATAGGGCCGTTGTCATGGGAATATGATCTCTTAAAACACAAAGATCTCCCTCTGTCGTTCTAAAGATCACACGATCCACTTCTTCTTTATAAAAAAGACGATCGGGGGTGACAATTTGCAACTTTATTTTTTTATCATCCATAAAGTTACCTATACCACACGGCTCAAAACATCGCTGATGTTCCCAGCCATTAAAAAGTGTCCTTCTGAAACGTGGTCAAGCTTGCCTTCAAGAATTTCTTTAAAGCCTTCAATCGTTTCGTTAAGTGGCACATATTTGCCACCTTTACCTGTAAAGTTTTCTGCTACGAAGAACGGTTGTGATAAGAATCTTTGCGTCTTTCTAGCTCTTGCTACAACGACTTTGTCTTCTTCTGAAAGTTCATCCATACCCAGAATCGCAATGATATCTTGTAATTCTTTGTATCTTTGAAGAATTTCTTGGACGCCACGTGCTACATTATAGTGTTCTTCACCAACAATTCTTGGATCAAGTATTCTTGAAGAGGAATCAAGAGGGTCTACCGCTGGATAGATTCCTAATTCCACTATCGAACGTGAAAGCACTGTGGTTGCATCCAAATGGGCAAAAGTTGTCGCTGGTGCTGGATCTGTTAAGTCATCGGCTGGTACATAAACGGCCTGAACCGAAGTGATAGATCCTTTACTTGTTGACGTAATACGTTCCTGCAAAGCACCCATTTCTGTTGCCAGTGTCGGTTGATAACCTACCGCACTTGGTACACGGCCAAGAAGTGCTGAAACCTCTGAACCCGCTTGGGTAAAACGGAAAATATTATCGATAAACAAAAGAACGTCTCTACCAATTTCATCACGGAAATATTCCGCCATTGTAAGACCTGTTAAACCAACACGCATTCTAGCGCCTGGTGGCTCATTCATTTGACCAAATACCATGGCCGTTTTAGCAAGTACACCAGACTCTTTCATTTCGTTATAAAGGTCATTACCTTCTCTTGTTCTTTCTCCAACGCCTGTAAATACAGAATAACCACCATGTTCAGTAGCGATATTTCTGATCAGCTCTTGAATAAGTACAGTCTTACCAACGCCTGCGCCACCAAAAAGTCCGATTTTACCACCTTTTTGATATGGACAAAGTAAATCAACAACTTTGATACCTGTTTCAAGTATTTCAGTTTCTGTCACTTGTTTATCAAAGCTTGGTGGTTGACGATGGATGGACCATCTTTCTTTTATATCTGGTTCAGGAAGATTATCAATGACATCTCCTGTCACATTAAAAATACGTCCTAAAGTGTTTTCACCTACAGGGACCTCAATAGGTTTTCCTGTATCAACTGCTGGCATACCTCTTTTTAAGCCATCGGTTGCACCCATCGCGATACATCTTACTGTATCATCTCCAATATGCTGTGCAACTTCAACGATCAGCCCTTTGCCATCTTCTTTCGTAATTCTAATGGCATTATTCAAAGCAGGTAGATTCATAGGTTCAAATCTCACGTCAAGTACTGCGCCAATGATTTGTGAAATTTTCCCAATATTATTTTGACCCATTTATTTCTCCTTTACTTCAGAGCTTCTGCTCCACCCACAATTTCTGAAAGTTCTTGTGTGATGGAAGCTTGTCGTGCCCTATTATATAGTAATGCCAAATCATCAATCATATCATTTGCATTATTAGTCGCTGCGTCCATTGCTGTCATTCTTGCACCGTGTTCACTTGCTACAGATTCCTTAAGAGCGCCATAAAGAATACTCGTTACATACTTAGGAATGATCTCATCCAGCACCGATTCGGCATCTGGTTCGTAATTCATAGGTGTATCATCTTCTACCGCATCATCAAATGTTTCTGCATCTAGTGGCAAAAGCTTAAGCATTTTAGCTTCCTGAGAAATAGTAGAGTTAAAGGCGGTGTACACTAAATAGACTTCATCAATCTGCCCTTGTTTGTAAAGATCCAAGATGGATGCTCCAATGCTTAATGCATCTTCAAAAACAGGTGCTTCCATGACGGCATTATGCTCAGCTAAAAGAGTATACCCTTTTTTCTTAAGCAAATCGCCGCCTTTTCTTCCAATGGCAATAATCGATGCGTCCTTACTGTTTGCTTCACTAAAAACAAGCTTGCATACATTTCCATTATAACCACCAGCCAACCCTCTATTAGAAGTGATGACCACGTAAGCACGCTTATGTGTTTCTCTTTGAGTCAGCAACGGATGCTTGACCCGTTGGCTTGTCTTAAGAATGGAGGAAATAGTTTGGTGCATTTTCTTAAAATATGGCCTTGTCTCTTCTGCCTTAACCTTTGCCTTTTGAAGTTTTGCTGTAGACACAAGCTTCATCGCTTTAGTGATTTGACCAGTGCTCTGAATACTTAATTTTCTTCTTTTTATATCTCGCATGGAGGCCATGTTTTTTCACCTCTTATCTATCTACTTTTTTAAACACTAAAAGTTGATTTAAACTCAATAATGGCTTTTGCTAGTTTATCGTCAAGTTCTGCCGTTAAGCCATCTTTACCAATGAGCTCTTTACCAATCTGTGGGCATCTATCTTCCATAAACTCAATTAGCCCATCTTGGAAGGCTCTCACTGCGCTTACTTCAATATCCATCAGATATTTTCTTGTCACAGCATATAAAATCATTAATTGATGTGCTACGGGCATTGGCTTATATTGAGGTTGTTTAAGCACTTCAATAATACGCTCACCTTGTGCAAGACTGTCTCTTGTATCTTTATCTAAATCAGATCCAAATTGAGCAAATGCTGCCAATTCTCTATATTGAGCAAGCTCAACACGAATAGGTCCCGCGATTTTTTTCATTGCCTTAATTTGTGCTGCCCCACCTACTCTAGATACGGACAATCCAGGATTAATAGCCGGTCTAATACCTGCATTAAAACTTTCTGTTTCCAGATAAATTTGACCATCCGTTATAGAAATAACGTTGGTTGGAATATAAGCCGATACGTCACCAGCCTGAGTTTCAATAATTGGTAATGCTGTTATGGATCCACCACCTAGCTCATCTGAAAGCTTAGCAGCTCTCTCAAGAAGTCTAGAATGTAAGTAAAAAACGTCTCCTGGATAAGCTTCTCGACCTGGTGGTCTACGAAGAAGTAAGGACACTGCTCTATAAGCAACCGCATGTTTGGTTAAATCATCATAAACGATTAAAACATCCTTACCTTCTTCCATCCATTCTTCACCAATAGCACAACCTGCATAAGGCGCTATATATTGTAGAGGCGCAGGATCAGATGCCGTCGATGCCACTACTGTTGTATAATCCAAAGCCCCACTTTCTTCAAGGGTTTTAACGATATTAGCTACTGTAGAAGCTTTCTGACCAATAGCGACATAAATACAAAGCATATCTTGTCCCTTTTGGTTGATAATCGTATCAATGGCTATAGCTGTTTTACCCGTTTGTCGGTCTCCAATGATGAGCTCTCTTTGACCTCTACCAATGGGTACCATAGAGTCAATGGCTTTAAGACCTGTTTGTACAGGTGTGTCAACTGACTTTCTAGACATAACGCCAGGTGCTACTCTTTCTACATTTCTAAATTTCGTTGTATGAATCGGTCCTTTACCATCAATAGGTTGTCCCAAAGCATTAACAACACGACCAATAAGTGCATCTCCTACGGGAACTTCTACAACGCGTCCTGTGGATTTAACAATGCTGCCTTCACTGATGCCTGCATCCGAACCCATTAGAACAGCACCTACATTATCCTGCTCTAAGTTGAGTACCATACCATAAACTTCTCCTGGAAATTCTAGAAGCTCACCAGCCATGGCATTTTCAAGTCCGTGAATACGTGCAATTCCATCGGCAACCTGCAAAACAGTACCTACGTCAGAAACTTGCAATTCTTTTTTATATCTCTTAATCTGCTCTTTAATAACTGAGCTGATTTCTTCTGGCCTTAAGTTCATTAGAAGGTTACACCGCCTTTCTTCATTATTTTCATTCCTTTTAACTGATATCCGTCAACATTTGTTTACGCATTTTACTAAACATGCCTTTAATAGAGCTATCAACAATACGATCTCCAATTCTAACCACTAGTCCACCAATCAATGTTTCATCCACGTTTTCTGTTATTGAAATACTCTTGTGTGTCACGTCTTGAAGTCTCTGAATCAATTGATTTCTCTGAATTTCAGAAAGCGGTTGACTGACTGTCACATTCACTGTGAGAATGCCACGATAATCTTTTACTCTAGACATAAAGTCATTTAATATTGGAAGAAGTAAGGACTGTCTGTGTTTTTGAAGGATAAGATCCATAAGTCCGAGCAAGTCATTAGAAATTTGATCTTTAAAGACCTCATCAATTAAGTTTCTCTTATCACTCAATGAGACTTGTGGATGTCCAAGGACTTCTAAGAACTCTTTTTCAACTGACAAAATTGAAATAAGCTGTTCAACTTCGCTTTCCATTTCTTCTAGACGATTGCTTTCTTGGGCAAGCTCAAACAAGGCAGTTCCATATCTTTTTTGTATTAATTCTGCCATGTCTCTTCACCTATCTCAACCAAAGCTTGATCAAATAATTGACTCTTTGTTTTTTCATCCATCGTAGCTACAACAAATTTGCTTGCCATAAGTGTTGCAACCTCTACGATTTCTTTTTTAATTTCTTCTTTTACACTTTCTCTTTCTCTTTCAATTTCTAACTGAGCTCGATTAATAATACGATCAGACTCAAGTCTAGCTTCATTAAGTATGTTTGTTTCTTGAACTAATGCAGCTTTTCTTGCTTCTGCAATTATTTCACCTGCTTCTTTTTTGACATTAGCCAGTTTAGCCTGGTAATCTTCAATTAAGGCCTTTCCTTCTTCAGATTGATTCTTTATCTTTTGATATTCTGTAGCAATATCTTCTTTTCGTTTAACTAAGATTTTACTCACCGGCTTAAAGATCAGTTTACCAAGAATAACAAATAGCGCTATGGCTGTCGCAGCATGAATTGCTGTTTGCACCAAAAACTGTGTATCAAAACCCAACATCCTAGCCTTACTTTCCAGATCTGAAGCAGTTGTTGTTAATAAAAACAGTGCATTCAATGACTTTCCTCCTTTCATAAAAGCGTTTTATTTCCACACTTTTATTATCCCAAGCCTAACCGAGTAAGCTGATATATTTGGTGATGAGTGGATTTGCAAATAACAAAATGATTGCAATAATCAAACCATAAATACCTGTTGTCTCTGCTACCGCAGCACCCAACAACATTGTTCTAACAATATCTGATTGCGCTTCAGGTTGTCTTCCTACAGCTTCTGCACCTTTACCTGCTGCAAATCCTTGACCGATACCAGGTCCAATACCTGCGATCATTGCAAGACCTGCTCCAATTGCTGAACATGCTAAGATTAACGCTTTTCCATCGATTTGTTCTACTGCCATGATTAATTTCCTCCTGAATTTGGGTTAATTTTATTTATAAAAAACATTAACAAATAATAAAAGTAAAGATATGATCAATGCATAAATACCGGTCGTTTGAGCGACTGCCTGACCAAGAAGCATTGTTCTAACAATTTGACTTTGTAACTTAGGTCGCTTTCCTACAGCTTCAGCGCCTTTTCCAGCAGCAAATCCCTGACCAATCCCAGGTCCGATACCAGCAACCATTGAAAGTCCTGCTCCTATCGCACTTGCCGCCAAGACAACCGCCGCACCTTTTTGATTAATAAGTGGATTTGCAAATAACATGACAATAGCAACAACCAAAGAAAATATACCAGATGTTTCAGCAACCGCTGCTCCAAGTAGCATGACAATGGTCGCTTGTTTTCCACCTTTGGGGTTGTTCCCAACAGCTTCAGCTGCTTTTCCTGCAGCAAACCCTTGTCCAACACCAGGACCTATTCCGGCAATCATAGCAATACCTGCTCCGATTGCTGAAAAGGCTAAAATAAGGGCTCTACCATCTACATGCTCCATCCAGCCTATTAGAAAATCTAGTATTCCTGTACTATCCATTACTTCACCTCTTCTTTTGTAAATAATTTCACTTACTCCATTGCCCCTGAAACGAATGTCATACTCAGCATAATGAAGATAAATGATTGTAAAACACCAGCAAAAATATCAAAGTAAGCATGTAAAGCAACTGGAATACCGAGCAATAATGGCCATGGTAAATTGTAAAATAGCCCCATGATAATGGTGCCGCCTAGAATATTACCAAACAAACGAAAACTTAATGAGATTGGATTAGCCAACTCCCCAATGATATTGAGAGGTGTTAACAGAAAAAACGGTTGGGCTAGATTTTTAAAGTAACCCTTAATACCTTTTCCCTTGATCCCATATCCTTGAACCATAAAGAAAGTAATAAGTGCTAGGGACAGGGTAACAGCTATATCTGCTGTTGGTGGTCTCATAAAGGTAAAAAACAATTCTTTTTTGTCTGGGGTACTTTTGACAAAATTGGGACCAATAAAAAGACCTGATAAGTTAAACGATAAAATGTAAATAAACATTGAACCATAAAACCAAGTGAACTTACCACCGTTTTTACCCATTGTCGATTTCGTAAAGCTTTCAAAAAAATCAACAAAAAACTCAATACCATTTTGCACTCCCGAAGGAACCAACTGAGGACTTTTGATCATTCGGTTAATCACTATTGCCACAATTATGATGACGCTACAAATAATCCATGCATTAATCATAGACTCTGTAATCCACACTTCAACCCCAAATACATTAATCACTTTGGCAACATGAATATTAAAATCCAATTCTTCTCAACTCCTTTACTAAAAATCTGACTTCTCTTCATTGTCATCTTCCCAAACCAAAAATTGAATGGAACCATCTTTTGGTGTTGGTTTTTCCATAATACCTTGCCAATAAGCAGCAAATTTCATGGAAAGCAGCCCTACAATAACACCAATTATATGAATACTGGGATCAAGTGCCCCAATAACAATGACGACTAACGTTAAAAAATACCTCAGAGAGTAGTGCAACCTAGCATATCTAATCGCCGCAGCATGATCTTTTTTCACGGCTTTACTAAAGGTCGTATGCATCAGTTGAATCTTAACAATTGTAAATAAACCACCTAATACCAATCCTTTTATATAGGCCAATGGGTTCAAAAAGAACAGACCTATAACCAAGGCGACTAGAAGAATGATGGCTACTTTAACCGTCATGGATACGACAATGGATTTACTTTGTTTGATCATTTTTATCCTTCTTTCCAATGAGATCGTCTCGTTGGCTGAGTTTATAAAGATTTCTAAATGCTGCTAGGGTTCCTAAAATCGTAAAAATAATTAAAAACAGAACTTGTGTGCGGAGTAAATGATCCAAATAGGTACCAAAAAGAATACAGCCTATAATGGGGATTGCCATCATCAAACCAACTTGTGAAATCAACGAAAGATATTTTAAAACGGATAGGTCAGATTTGATGTACAACACATCCCTTCACATTTTGTACTATTGACTCATTTTCTCCAAAATTGCATTAACTATCCTCTGAGATGCACAACCATCCCCGTAGGGATTCACAGCATTTGCCATTTGACCATAGATTTTATCATCTATAAGAAGCTCTTTTGCCGCTTCATATATCGTGTCTTCATCCGTTCCCACTAACTTTAATGTCCCTGCTTCAACGCCTTCAGGACGCTCTGTGACATTTCTAAGAACAAGCACTGGTTTTCCAAGGGAAGGTACTTCTTCTTGAAGCCCACCTGAATCGGTCAATACCAAATATGAGCGATTCATCAGATTATGCATATCTCTAAGTTCTAAAGGCTGTAACAAATGTACATTTGAAATCTCACCCAAAATTTCTTGGACGGTCTTTTGAACCAGGGGATTAAGATGTACAGCGTAGATGATTTCAACATCATCAAAGGTCTCAGCCAGTCTTTTAACCGCTCTACAAATACTTTCTAGCGGCTTTCCTAGATTTTCTCTTCTATGGGCAGTCATTGTAATGACTCTTTTATTTTTATAATCGATTTGATTTAATGCTTCAACTGTAAACTGATAGTTGTCCTCAATTGTCGTCTTCAAAGCATCTATAACCGTATTACCTGTTACAAATATCGTCTCTTCATTTACCCCTTCTGCTAATAAATGCGCCTTAGCTGTCTCAGTTGGTGCAAAATGAAAATCTGTTAAACTACCCGTCAACTTACGGTTCATTTCCTCTGGAAAAGGTTCATACTTATTAAAGGTTCTAAGTCCAGCCTCAACATGACCCACTTTAATCTGTTGATAATAAGCTGCTAATGCACCCGCAAAAGTCGTCGTGGTATCACCATGAACCAACACTAAGTCTGGCTTCACTTCTTTCATCACAGTTTCTAAACCTTCTAGGGCTCTACTGGTTATTTGCGTAAGTGTTTGATTGGATTTCATAATATCTAAGTCAAAGTGGGGTTGTATATCAAAAACCTCCAGCACCTGATCTAGCATTTCTCTATGTTGAGCCGTAACGCAAACGATGCTTTCTAAACCTTCTGTGGCTTCAATTGCCTTTACTACTGGACCCATTTTAATCGCTTCAGGTCTTGTTCCAAAAATACTCATAATCTTGATTGGCATATTCCCTCCAAACTTCGTTCTTTTTACTCCTCATTATACATAGTTTTCTTCTTTTTATCAAATGAATTTGTGAATATTAATGCATTGCATCAATAAAAAAACAATTTGCTCTATTTTGATTGCAGCCCGTTAGGCGCTGGGATATAATTAACTATATGAAACTGTTATGGAGGTGTATCTTTGGACTATCCCATTTCTCATGTAACCCTCACTGAAAACATCACTCTAATCACTCTAATTGACATTCCTATCACTCAAAAAATGATCTCGAAAATCTTTGGTGCTCTTGCAAATAAGGAAATCAATGTGGACATGATCAGTCAAACCTCACCCTTAAAAGGCAAAGTTAACTTATCCTTCACTCTATCAGATTCAGACCTCTTCTCAGCTATTTCAGCCCTAAAAAACTTCAAAACAGTCGTACCGAATCTGAGAATCGAAGTCAACTCCAACAACACTAAACTCTCCCTATATGGAGACGATATGAAAACCACCCCAGGAACAGCCGCAAAAACACTAGAAATCCTCAGCGACAATCAAATTGATATCATCATGATCACAACTTCAGAAGTAGACATCTCCTATCTCATCTATGCCTCAGACCAACAAAAAGCCGAAGGCTTATTTAAAGCGCTCGTTCATTAAATTTGCAACTTGTTTCCGCAGAGCCGAGGGGTTGGTGTACCTCATA
>CAZJIO010000028.1:21105-30808 GCA_964546035.1 uncultured Eubacteriales bacterium
GCTTGCCTTTCCCATTCGGCCGGTCTACGCAATATGAGGTACACCAACCCCTCGGCTCTGCTATCTTTAGTGATCTTCTCCCCACCCCTCCCCTTCCATTCTTTAAATCCCTAAAGTCTACCATTTGCAAAACAGAGCAGGGCTGCAGTGAGTTGTATCGGATTTTGCGTAGACCGGCCGAATGGGAAAGGCAAGCAAAATCCGATACAACTCACTGCAGCCCTGCGATAATTACCATCATCCTAGACTCAATGATTTAAAGAATGCTTTTTACTCTTTTTTTTGAAGTGGGTTATGATTGTGTCTAAAACCCAGATTAAGACCATAAAGCCAATGATGAAAGAAGCAAATTTTGTATCGTTCATAGCAAACAAAATACCTGCTATACCAAAGCCGCCGCTGATGCCGTAGAGGGTTAGAACTGCTCTCTTGTGGCTATAGCCTTTGTCGACGAGTCTATGGTGCAAATGTCCTCTGTCTGCTTTCATGACAGGTTGTCTTTTGATGAGACGCCTAAGGATTGCAAAAGCGGTATCAAATATGGGTAATCCTAAAACCACAACAGCAATTACAATTGTAACAGCGGTGTAACTTTTGATGAGACCGTTGATTGAGATGACTGCTAGTGTAAATCCTAGGAAGGTGGAGCCGGTATCTCCCATGAAAATCTTTGCTGGGTTGAAGTTATGGGGTAAGAAGCCCATACATGCACCTGCAAGGGTTGCTGTGAATAGAACAACCATAGGTTCTCCGTATAAAATGGATATAAACATGAGACATAGGGATGCGATAGAGGAAACGCCTGTTGCCAGGCCATCTAATCCATCGATGAGGTTCACGGCATTTGTAAGACCAATGATCCAAATGACGGTTACAATCTTACTCAGTGCACCGAGTTGTATGATACCACCTGGTGCCCAGGGCCATGATACAACATCAATGGTCATTCCGGAATACACCACAATAAGTGCTGCTAGTATTTGGAAGAATAATTTTATCCTTGCATTCAAATTATAAACGTCGTCAAGTAAACCAACAAATGTAATCAGGATGCTTCCAATGATCAGCCCTATATAATTCTGGATATGAAAATCTTTCATGATAGGGGCTAAGAGCGTAACGGTAATGGCAAAACCTAAAACAATAGCTGTTCCACCGGCAAGTGGCATGGGTTCTTGATGCATGCTGCGTTCATTTGGAACAGCTACTGCACCAATTTTAAATGCAAATTTTTTACTTAATGGCGTCATAAAGAGCGTAATTAAGAAGGCGATTGCAAACCCGATAATATAGATCAAACTGATTTTGATCTCGAATAAAAAGGACAAGTCCATTTCTTCATCTCCTGTGAAAGGCCTAAGTGAATGGTCATTATTTTGTTCCGAAAAGCCTATCTCCTGCATCTCCAAGACCAGGGATGATATAGCCATGATCGTTTAATTTTTCATCTAATGAGGCTACATAAATATCCACATCAGGATGGGCTTCTTGAAGTCTTTTAACGCCTTCAGGTGCAGCAATAAGACACATAAAGTGTATTTTTTTTGCGCCTTTTTCTTTGATGAATTGAATGGCTGCAACTGCTGATCCGCCTGTAGCAAGCATGGGGTCAAGGACGAATAACTCGCGATTGATTGCATCGTATGGCAATTTACAGTAGTATTCCACTGGATTTAGCGTTTGAGGATCTCGGTATAAACCAATGTGTCCAACCTTAGCTGTTGGTACCAGATTAAGCATACCATCTACCATTCCAAGACCAGCTCGGAGTATTGGGACAATTCCTAATGTTTTACCATCAATTTTTTTGACGGTGGTTTTTGCAAGTGGTGTTTCTACTACTTCTTCTTTTAATTTTAAATTTCTAGTGGCTTCATAACACATTAACATTGCAATTTCAGACACAAGTTCTCTAAATTCCTTTGAACCTGTTGACGACATTCTCAGAACGCCTACCTTGTGTTGTATGAGTGGATGATCCATTACATGTACTTTTGACATCGTTGTGCCTCCTAAGTTTTTTATATGCTTCCTTAACATTCTAATTGATTAATTCTGTTTTGGTGTCTTTCTTCCTTTGAAAATTCAGTTGATAAGAATATTTCAACTATGTTTTTAGCCACTTCTATTCCAACAACTCTTCCACCTAGACAGAGAACGTTGGTATCGTTGTGTTCCCGCGTAATACCCGCAGTATAGGAGTCACTACAAAGAGCAGCTCGAATACCTTTAATTTTATTGGCGGCAATTGAGATGCCTATACCTGTTCCGCAAATTAATATGCCTTTATCACATGTGCCATTGAGTATGGCCTCACAAGCAATTTTTGCGTAAACGGGATAATCAACAGATGCTGTCGATTCACATCCAAAATCCTTATACGCAAGGTCCTTGCTTCGCAGAAGTGCCATGATTTCTTGCTTTAGGGCAAAGCCACCATGGTCGCTAGCAATCGCTATCATTTGATTTCCTCCTGAATTTTATCAAAAATTTTAGTAATGTTTACAAACAGTTCTTCTGCGCATAAATCGTAAACAGGTTGTGGGCTATTATAAGGATCCATAACATCTCCCTGTTCACTTGCATATTCCTTTAGTGTAAAAATCTTACCTTCAATTTCTGGATAGAGCTGTAACAAATACTTTTTATGTTGAAGGGTCATTGTTAAGTACAATGTGTCCCCAGAACAATCTTTTTGGGTGAATTGAGTTGAGACATGCTTTGTCAAATCCATATCATAGAGGGCTATTGCATGCTTGGCATGCTCATGAGCAGGTTCGTTTCTCGTCACACCAATGCCTCGTGAATGGATGGTCATGTTTAAGTTTTTCTCTTTGGCAATTTGTTGACCTATTTTTTCTGCCATGGGGCTTCTACAGGTATTGCCTGTACAGATAAAAATAATACTTTCCATTGGCGCCATCCTTCTTCTAGAGCGTAACCAAATGATTACCGGCTGCTTTCATTAATCGGTTCATTGTTGCCATACCTATATCTTGTTCTGAGAAAACTCTTGTATAGATAAAGTCTATCTTTTCTTCATCCATACGTCGTAAAAGTTTGAAAAGATTGGAAGCAATTTCTTCTGGATTGTCCCGTGCACCAATGAGCATAACCTGCTGACAATTATAAACCATCTGCTCTTCATTGGTTGCGATGACAGCTACCTTATGTCCCTTACTTTCCATTGCTAAAATTTGTCCGTTGATAAAGAGATGTGCTTGATCATCTTCCCCCAACACAACGGTTAATTGACCTTTTGGGGCATAATGCTTGTATTTCATCCCCGGAGATCTTGGTACTGTTTTTTCATCCAAAAGAGCTTTGTCCAAAAGGACTGGCCCAACGATCTTTTCAATCATTTCTTGAGTGATGGAGCCAGGTCTAAGAATGATAGGCGTATCGCCAGATACATCTAGTACCGTGGATTCTAGACCAATTTGAGCCTTACCACCATCTATGATCATATCTACACGCCCTTCTAAATCTTCAATGACGTGCTTTGCCCTTGTTGGGCTCGGTTTTCCTGATCGATTAGCACTGGGTGCAGCGATGGGATAGCCTGAGTGATGAATAATTGATCTCGCAATTTCGTTGGCAGGTAATCGTATTGCAACGGTTTCAAGCCCTCCCGTAATAAAAGGTGAAATCAGCGCCGTCTTACGGAAAATTAACGTTAAGGGTCCTGGCCAAAAGTTGTCCATCAGACGCTCTGCCAGAGGTGAAACCTCCTTGGCGTAGAGAAAAACGTCTTGTTTGTTAGCTATATGTACAATTAATGGATTATCAGAAGGTCTACCTTTGGCTGTATAAATCTTTAAAATAGCTTCCTGATTTAAAGCATTAGCTCCAATTCCATACACTGTTTCTGTAGGAAAGGCTACTAATCCCCCATCTCTGAGTATTTTAGCAGCCGCTTCAATATGAGGCATCTCTAACTGGACGTCATCGATTTTAATTATTTGAGTCTTCATAAAGTTCTCCAGATGGGTGACTAAATCTTAGGTTTCTAATGTATTATACCACAATTTGTTGGTTTTAAAAGCAAAAAAAATTTAGACCACCGTACGAGGGGTTTTACTTTCCAGCTTTTCTACGCCAAAATAGGTAAGTACTAGCCCAAGAATAAGAAGGACCGCCAATTGACCAATATCATAGTAGTGACGATCCATCGCCTCTAAATATAGATTTGTGATATTAAAAACCATGTGAATAAGGATTCCTATTTTTAAAGACTTTGTTTTTAAGACACTTAGACCTGTGATGATCCCTAACAAAAACACAGAAATGCCTTGAACAACGTTAAAATGGCTTATAGAAAAAAGCAAACCTTGAAGTAAAACAGCAAATCCTAGAGAGCCTCCACCCATAAGCTTTCCCATTATTAAACCTCTAAAGACAATTTCTTCAAAAATAGGTGTCACTATGCCAACAATCAAAAGGGTCCATAATAAAGAACCTTCACTAATAAAAGTAAGTTTTTCAAAAAGGGGTTCCATCATGCTAGATTCCCCAAGGGCATTAACAACACTATTGGTGATGAGCATCAAACCTAATCCAATTACAATTGCCAGTAATACATTTTGAAAACCCGATGGATTGTTGAGGGTTCTTAAGGGATTTTGCTTGATATAACCAAAGACCAAACCAATTAGCCCCATAGCGATAACCCATCCAATAAGGATGGGTAGTGTTTGTGTTTGATAAATGGCTTCTAGGGCTTCTTCTGTACCATTGGTATCAACAAATAATAACAATATCAAAGCATAGCCAAACTTGGCAATTTTCTGGGATAATATTACGATAAAAAAGTAAAGCAACGCTTCTAATGTTGTCTTAAAATACTTCATTGATCCTCACCTATTGTTTTAAATAATCTAAAATGCCTTGACCAATACCATAGGCTATTTTTACTTGATATTCTTTCGAATTGAGCAGATCAGCCTCCTCTGGGTTCGATAAAAACCCACATTCTACGATTGCTGCTGTAATACTGCTTTCTTTAAGCATAAAATAGCTTTTATTAGCCTTTACGACTCTCTTGTTATTTTCATCGACGTTTTTGAGCATAGCACGTTGAATAGAATCTGCTAACTTTTGTCCCTTTTCTGAGTTTTCATAATAAAAAACCTGAGCGCCTCTGCAATTACTTTGTGTATAGCTGTTTTGATGAATACTCACTACCAAAAGGGCTTTACTTGAATTAATGAGATCTACTCGAGCATTTAAATCCTCTCTTTTTTTGTTACGAGCACCTTCTGAATAAAGACCCTTATCCGTTTCCCTGGTCATGATCACACTAAGTCCTTGTGCTTCAAGATAATTCTTTAGTTCTTGGGCAATAGCCAAGTTAATATCCTTTTCCAGCGCATCATTGACACCCACCTTACCAGGGTCATTACCCCCGTGACCGGGATCAATAATAAGCGTTGGCGGCCCCTCTGTATCCATGAAAGTGGCACGATATTCTCTTGAAAATAAATTTATCGTTAATAAAATCAAAATCACTAAAAGAAGTGGAATAATCCTTCTTCCCAAAAAAACACCTCAAAACTTTTTATATAGTATATTTTATGAAATGGCGCATTATACGCTATTGCTTCAAATATGTCTTAAGCACATCCCAAATCTCAGGCTTCTCAAGACCTAATTTCCAACCTGCTATACCAGCAAGCTCATATTTTTGCATAAGATTCAACTTTTCTTCTATGGATTTTTCCTCTTCTAGCCAGCATTTATAAGTGATACCCTCAAGAATATAGGTGCCATAGTATTGCTTAACGGTATCATCCCAGATGATCTGTGCATTATTCTCCATAAGTATTTCATATGCACGGGTCATACCATAGGCTTTTGATGAAACGACGGTTAAACCTGCTTCAACTTGTTCTGCCCAAATTCTGGTATAGTAGGGCAAACCTAAGACGATTTTTTCTTTAGCCACTTCTTTTAGAGTATTAATAATGCCCTCTTCTACGAACCCTATTGAGGCAACAGAACCACTTTCTGGAGAAGTACTCCAGTGTTCATCATAAGCCATCACCATTACATAATCTACTGATTTGGCTACTTCGCTTCTATTGTAATGAGCCGTCCATGGTGCGGGAACATACATATCTACAGATACAATAATGCCTTGTTTGTTTAAATAAGGTCCAAGTTCTTTCATAAACTCAACATATGCAGGACCATCTTCCTTTGGTACATTTTCAAAATCAATATTGATACCATCTAATTTATATAGCGCACACAGTGCTAATAATTGTTTAATGAGTTTTTCTCTTTTGATTGTACTATTTAATACATCATGGGTAATGATGGCGCTTTCACTGTTACTGAGTATACCAAAATTGCTCAAAAGCGCCCATACTTGAATACCTTGTTCATGGGCCCAATTGACATATGAAATGTCTGCAAGGTTAGAAATAGTGCCTTCTGAATCGCTCAGCGAAAACCACGTAGGCGACAATACATCAAGTCCATCCTCATTTGTCACTAAATCTTGCACATAATTATTTGCCGTTAAATTAGTGACTTGGTGCCATACAAGATTCAGTTTTCCCTTATAATCTTTAGGATGGTCAAAAGGGCTAACTTCTTCTACCTTCTCGATCCCCGGTATGACAATGCTCACCTGAGCCGTTTTCTTTTTGATATACCCCATGTATCCCTTACCTGTTCGGACTTTATACCAGTTATCACTTTCACCGTAAATTTTAACACGTTCATTGGTTTGAAGCTTAAGGATATAGGGGCTTTTGCTATTTGGATCAACCCTCAAAACAGCTTCTTTTACTTTTATTGTGGTGAAGGTGCTCGATATAGCGCGGTCATCAATGGTTAAGAGATCCAATTCTTGGCTATAAGCCATTTCATAGTCACTGAATTGATTTAATAAATCTGAAGGGATATAACCCACTCCGTCTTCGAATACACGAATAGGCAAGTTTAAGGTTAAGGGTTCATCGTTAACAAAATAAGTTAGCTCATCTGTTTTCATACGAATGACATCATTTAAAGTGGTATAAGTTAATGTATTTTCATTAGCATCCCAAAAAAAATTGGGATTAAGATAAGCGATGACAAAATCGATGGGTAAATAGATTTTGTCTTCAACCATCTTAGGATAATGGTCCAATACCAAAGGTTGATCTTCTAAAAGAACAAAAGTATAATCATCATGAATACCTTCATAAATATGCCCAATATCTGTCTTCTGAAAACTTGGCAGCCATTCTACTACTTTCAAATATCCTTTATATCCTATATATATAAGACTTATTGTCACCATCATTATGATTACTGTTTTAAATAAAATCCACACGGCATTTTTTCTTACCATATTTATCATCTCCCCTAACTCTTCACGGTTATTCCTTATTGTAACATAATAACCGACATTCCAACACGTTAGTTTTTGACAGTGGATTAATTAAATGGAATTTTTATATGCAAGTTAAAGCCCTCGCCATCCGGAGATCCACATGACAAGGAGCCGTTTAAATCTTTAACACGCTGCTCCATTCCCAGTAATCCATTTCCTTTAATGAGCTTTGTACAGCCTCGCCCATCATCTACAATGACCAAATCAAAAATTCCACTATCAAATCTTATACCCACGGTAATATTTTTAGGTTTTCCATGACGCACAGCATTTGTTAAGCCTTCTTGACATATTCTATAAATAGCGTCATAGTACTTAGGCTCAATAATTTCGTAATCATGACGTTCTATAACCTCCACTTGAGTGCCAAGTGATTCTACCTCATGAACCATCTTTTTAATATCTTCTATCAGTTTAATGACATGCATTTGTATGGATGTGTTGCCTTCAACGGATTTTTTTAGTTCCAAATACCCTTCTCTTACAATGGCACTGGTTTGAAGGACTTTGTCCCTTGCTAGGGCTTTATCCGTTTTCATAAGCTTTCTGCTGACTTCAAGCATTGAGATAATAATGGTTAAGGAATGTCCTAATATATCATGTAACTCCTTTGAAATCCGATTACGTTCTTTGGCGATGGCAAGTTTTTTCATAACCGATAATTCTTCTGAAAGGACGCTGTTTAATTGAGCCAGCTCATCATTTTTGTGCTCAAGTTGTTCAACAGATCTTTCATATTTGGTGATTTCAACAAATCTTAAAATTGTATAGAGGGTGTCATTTCTTTTATGATCTTTTAATTTTTCACATTGTAAGAGAAATATCCTATCACCTTCAAGGCCGTTCATTTGACAGGAAATCTGACACATGGGTTCATCATTTGATAAATAATTATTTAGCTTTATATCCACTTCATCATGGTTAAGAATAAACTTTTTTGCGTCTTCCAAAATATCTTCTAATGACCTGTTTTCTTCTAAGGTATAAAAATCTTTTATGTAGTTGGACATGATCCTATTAAATTTAATAACCTGCTGCTGCTTGTTTAATATAATAATGCCCTCTTGCATATTCTCAAAGACCGTATAATTTGCAATCCTTTTAATATCCAGGAACTTATAGCGGTAAGAAGCGTATCCAAAAGCTAAAAAAGTTGCATTAAACATAATCGGAGTTATGTCCATGTCGATATGCGTTAGTTTAAAAACATGGAGAATATTAACGAGCATGGGCAAGACTAAACCCACTGTACATAAGGTTTTAGCCGATCGACTCATTCCTGAACTATTGACATAAAGGCCGCGTAAAAGATAGGCATAGGACGCTAAAATAACGATGTAAGAATTGAAGGTATGAAAATAAAAAATGGGTCCGTATTCTTTGCTTCTTAACAAGTACTCTGAAAAAAACAAATGATGTCCACCATTCGTTAAAAGCATGACATAGTTAAAGGTTGATATACCCACTAAGAAAACTTGTTTCTTAATTGAGATTCGAATGTTTTTATAGTAAAGATACGCAAAGTTTAAGAAAACATTTCCAAAGTATATGACAGAGAAATATTGGAGTATTGTAAAAAGCCATGACAGTTCTCTATTGGGTGACAATAAAATTAAAACCTTTCCAAAGATCCAAATAAAAATCATCCCCTGCATATATAGAAAACTGCGAAGGAGTTTGGTTTTTCGTCCTCTAAAGTAAAAGTTGATATGAAAAGCAACGGATATTAAAAGTGAAATGATATATAACAATAAAGCATAAAAAGCTTCCATTTTTCTAATTCCTCTAACTCAAGTTGTTTTTTATTGCAAATACAACGATTTGAGTACGATCTTTTAGCTCCAATTTCCCTAGTAAATCAGAGACTTTATTTTTAATAGTACCTTCTGTAAAATTCATTTCATCGGCAATTTCTTTATTACTTTTTCCATCTACTATGAGCTTAATCATGACAATTTCTTTTTTTGTTAATCCGCACTTTTGGACAATATCTAATGTGGCTTTTTTGTCTGAGGTGGTTTTTTGCACCCCTTGGCGCAGAGACTTTATAACGCTTTTATGCATCACATACAAATCATGATAAGCACCTTTTACCGCTAATATGAGGGCTTCAGGTTTAATATCTTTAATGATATAACCGTCTGTGCCTTCATCTAATGCTCTAAAGATGGTTTCTTCGTCCTCAAAAGTCGTCAGAATAATAACCTTTATATGTGGATAAAGCTCTTTGATTTTTTGAGTAGCTGCCAAGCCATCTAATTTAGGCATTCTCAGATCCATCAGCACAATATCAGGTCTTATTTTATGGCACATTTCAAC